>DATJHR010000032.1:0-45731 GCA_035493735.1 Acidocella sp. | reverse complement strand
TCTGGTTCCACACCGGCCTCGTGCAGGGCCTCATACACGCCGGCCTGATAGGCGCCGAGCGCGCCACCGCCCTGCAGGACCAGAATGATCTGTCCGTAGCCGGTGGTTTTGCTCGTGGCCATGTGCCGTGGCTCCAGCGCGCGAATACCTTAGGTCAGATCGGCCAAGGCAAGGGAAGGCTTCTTTTTGTGAACAAAAAGAAGCAAAAAAACGACTCTGGGCCATGGGCGTTGTCGGCGGCACAGACTCAGGCCCAGCATGATAAAAGTTTTTGCGCCGCTTTTTTCAAAAAGCGGCCACTTTCTTTGTCGAGAAGCCGCGTTTACGGCGTGGTGATATAGGTGCGCAGCGATGTCACTTCGAACTGTGCTTCCTCCAGCAATTGTTTGACAACGTCACCGATCGAGATCAGGCCGACCAGCTTGTCTTCGTCGATCACGGGGATGTGGCGCGTGCGGTTCTGCGTGATCATCTCCAGCACGTCGCCGATCTTGTCGTCGAGCCGGCACGTGGAGACGAGCTTGGTCATCAGCGCTTTGACCGGCATCGTCAGGAGGGCGGCGCCGTGTTCGATGAGGCCGCGGATCACGTCGCGTTCGGAAATGATGCCGACGAGATGATTTTCAGAATCGACCACCGGCGTCGCGCCGATTTTGTGCGCGTAGAGAAGGGCGGCGAAGGAGGCGATGGTTTGTTCCGGCACCGCGGTAACGACTTTGGCTCCTTTATATTTGAGGATCGACCTCACACGGGTTTCCATGAACAGCTCCTGATCATTGCTTGGATGATCCGATTCGCGCCGTTCGCGTCGGCGGATAAAGCCGATCGTTTCCGAAACGGGCGGCGATCAAAATTTATAGCGCGCTTCGCCGCCGGGCCGACATTAGAAATTGAACATGTTGGATGTGCGCGCTTTTGACTCTCTGTCGGCAAACGCCTTGGCAGGACGCTGCGGTGCAAAAATATCGCCAGACCCGGGTGCGGTCCGTGGGGCAAAGCTTAGGCTCGCGACGGTCTGCTGCACGCCCGCGATCATCGGCGCGGGAAAGACGCCGAACCAGACGAGCAGGACGAGCAGCACCGCGACGGTCGCGCCGCCGAGGCGTGCGCGCGGGGCAGGTGCGACGCGCCGAGGCGCGGGGGAGAGCATGACGACGATGATCCGCAGGTAGTAATACAGGCCGATGGCGCTGCCGATGATCAGCGCCGCCAGAGGGAGCACCAGATGCCTGCCGACGCCGGCGGCGATCACATAGATTTCGGCGATGAACCCCATGGTGGGCGGCAGCCCGGCGAGCGAGAGCAGCATGACGGTGAAGGCGCCGGCGAGCCAGGGGCGTTCCCACATCAGGCCGCGATAGGTCTCGAGCTGGTCGGCGTCGTGGCCGGGCCCCGGCTGGGACAGTAACGTGATGACGCCGAACACGCCGATCATCGTGACCGCATAGGCGGCGAGGTAGGTGAAGGCGGCGGCCAGCGCCGTGGCGCTGCCGGCCAGCAACGCGACCAGCACGTAGCCGACATGGGAGATCGAGGCATAGGCGAAGATGCGTTTCAGATTGTCCTGCAACAGCGCGAGCAGATTGCCGGCGAGCATGGAGATGATGGCGACGAGCGAGAGCACCCAGAGCAAAGATGGGCTACGATAACCGCCCAGCAGCACGAAGAAGCGGAACAGCAGCGCGAAAATGGCGATTTTCGACACCACGGCGACCAGGGCCGTCACCGGCGCCGGCGCGCCCTCGTAAATGTCCGGCGCCCACATATGGAACGGCACCAGCGAAAGCTTGAAGCCGATGCCGGTGAGCAGCAACGCGAAACCGGCATAAGCATAAATGTCACTCGCGGGCGACGAATCCCAAAGCCGGCCAAGGGCGGCGAAGGACATGGTGCCGTAATCCAGGTAGATCAGCGCCATGCCGAAGAGCAGGAAGGAGGACGAAACGCCGGTGAGGATGAGATATTTGAGCCCGGCTTCCAACGCGCGTTCGCGCCGCCTGGGATAGGCGATCAGGCCGATCAGCCCGATGCTCAGAGTCTCGAGCCCGAGGAAGAAGGCGGCGAAATGCAGGCTCGCGAGCAGGGCGGCGGCACCGAGGGCGGTGAGCAGCAGGAGCAGATAGTATTCTTCATAGGGCCCGTCCTGCATGCGTTCGAGATAGTGGTAGGAGAGCAGCAGCACGGCGAGCGTCGAGGTGAGGATCAGAAACAGAAAAAACAGCGTGTAGCCGTCGATGAGGAACAGCGGGGTGACGGTGATTGTTCCGGCGGGCAGGACCAAAAAAATCGAGGCGAGGGCGGCGATCAGCCCCGCGGCGGTGACGCTGGCCGTGAGGCGATGGTCGCGCTTGGCGGCGATCAGCAACATCACGATCACCGGCGTGATGGTCAGGATCAGGAAGGGCAGGGTGGATGAATTCATCACTTGGCTCCCGGGCCAGGCGTGGCGGCGCTGGCCTGTAGTGCCGCCAGGCTGGGGGCGGCGGTGTCGACCACCGGCTGCGGGGTGATGCCGAGCCAGATGATGGCGACGGCCAGCCCGGCCATGACCGCAATATGCCGGGCGCGTAGATCCGGCACCTCCACCTTGCGCGGCGTGCCATGGAAGGCACGCTGCACCAGCAGCAGCGCGTAGGCGGCGGCGGTGACAGTGCCGAACGCGCCGACGACCGCGAAGACCGGATGCTTCTGAAAGGTGCCGAGCAGGACCAGAAATTCGCCGATGAAATTGCCAAGCCCGGGCAGGCCGAGCGAGGCGATGGCGAAGAACAACCCCCAACTGGAGAGGCGCGGCAGGCTGGCCCAGAGCCCGCCAAGCTGGGCAAAATTACGCGTATGCAGACGCTCCTGCAGGGCCCCGGCGAGGATGAACAGCGCGCCGGTGCTGATGCCGTGGGCGAGCATCTGCACCACCACGCCCTGCAGCGCCAGCGTGTTCCAGGCATAGATGCCGAGCAGGACGAAGCCGAGATGGCTGACGCTGCTATAGGCCACCAGCCGCTTGAAATCAGCCTGGCCGAAAGCGAGCAGCGCCCCGTAAATGATGGCGATAACGCCGAGCAGCATGGCAGTGGGGGCGAATGCCATCGCCGCCTGTGGAAACAGCGGCACGGCAAAGCGCAACAGCCCGTAGGCGCCGGTCTTCAGCAGCACGCCCGCCAGGATGACGCTGCCGGCCGTCGGCGCCTCGGTGTGCGCGTCGGGCAGCCAGCTATGGAACGGCACGGCGGCGAGCTTCACGGCAAAGGCGATGAAGAAGCCGAGCATGATCCAGAATTCCGTGGCCCGGGACATGGGCGTGCCGAGCAGCGCGAAATAGTCGAAGGTGAACACCCCGGTTTTGGCCTGATGCACGAAGGCGAGGGCCAGAATGGCAACCAGCATCAGTAGCCCGCTGCCCTGGGTGAAGTGAAAGAATTTGATCGCCGCGTAAATGCGGCGCTCGTGTCCCCACAAGGCGATAAGGAAATACATCGGCACCAGCATCACTTCCCAGGCGAAGAAGAACAGGAACAGATCCAGCGCCAGGAACACGGCGATGGTGCCGGTGAGAGACATCATCAGGTTGAAATGAAAAAAGCCGGTGCGCTCGGTGATCTCGCTCCATGAGATGATGACCGCGACAATGCCGAGCAACAAAGTGAGCAGCACCAGGAGCAGGCTCAGCCCGTCCAGCCCCAGCTCGAAATTGATGCCAAGTTGCGGTATCCAAGGCAGGTTTAAGCGGTCGAGCCAGGCGCCGGACGGCGCGCGGGTGGCCAGCGCCAGCACCGGCAGATCCAGGCTCAGCGCGGCGATGGAAACCCAGCGCGACGCATCGGCATGGCGCCCGCGAAAGGCCCAAGCGAGACACCCGCCGAGGAAGGGGATGAGGATGAGCCAGAGCAGCATCATCGCAGCACCGCGACGGCAATGGTGACGACCGAGCCGGCGGCGATCCAGCTCGCATACCAGCGGATCTGCCCGGTTTGCTGTGCGCCCAGGCGCCGATGCAGCCAGCGGCAGGTCCAGGCGATGCCGGTGTAGAAACGGTCAATGATGTCCGCGTGGTTGGCGCTGACCAGCGCCAGGAACGGCGCGACCACGAGCTGATGATACAGCGCATCGAACGCCCAGCCTTCGGCGAAAAACGTACGAAATGCGGTGATGGGAGGCGCGTTGGCCCAGGCCGCGAAGCGCGGCCCGATGCGCCAATAAAGCGTGTAGGCAAGGCCAAGGCCGAGCAGGGAAATCACCGCGGTGAACAGGATCAGCATGACCGGCGCGGGCGGCGGGGCGGTGGGAAAAACCGGCGCCAGCAGGCGCGAGAACAACGTTATATCGCCGAGGACCGGCGGTGTTTCCACCAGCCCGCCGCCGAGCGCCAGCACGGAAAGCAAAGTGAGCGGTACGGCGACGCGCCAGCTATAGCGGCCGGAGGGTTCCGTTTTCGCGGTACCGAAAAACACGACGAAGACGGCGCGGAAAATATACAAGGCGGTGACGAAGGCGGTGACGATGCCGCCGAGCCAGAGCAGGCGGGCAGCGCCCCCTGGCGCCCAGGCAGCGGCAAGAATGGCATCCTTGCTGTAGAAACCGGCGGTGATCAAAGGCAGGGCGGCGAGGGAGGCGCTGCCGATGAGAAAACTCCAGAAGGCAAGCGGCAGGCGCCGGGCCAGCCCGCCCATGCGGAAGATATTATGCTCGTGATGCAGCCGCATGGTGATGGCGCCGGCGGCGAGGAACAGCAGCGCCTTGAAGAAAGCATGCACCATGAGATGAAAAATCGCCGCGCCCCAGGCGCCGAGCCCAAGCGCCAGAAACATGTAGCCGATCTGGCTGACCGTGGAATAAGCGAGAATGCGCTTGATGTCGGTCTGATTCAGGGCGGCAAAGGCCGAGATGAGCAAAGTGATGGTGCCGATGACGCCCACGGCCGCGAGCACCGCGGGCGCCAAGGTGAATAAGGTGTGGGTGCGGGCGATGAGATAGACGCCGGCGGTGACCATGGTGGCGGCATGGATCAGCGCGCTCACGGGCGTGGGTCCGGCCATGGCGTCCGGCAGCCAGGTTTGCAATGGCACTTGCGCGGATTTGCCGACGGCGCCGGTCAGCACCAAGGCGGCGGCGAGCGTGGCGGGCAGTGAGCTTACGGCCCAGGACGTTTGTGCCTGGGCCAGCAAGGGTTGGATTTGCAGCGTGTGCAATTGCGTGAAGAGGAGCAACAGACCCAATATGAAGCCGGTGTCGCCGACGCGGGTGACGATAAAGGCCTTGCGCGCCGCGAGGCCATTGGCCGGGTCCTGATACCAGAAGCCGATGAGCAGATAGCTGCACAGGCCCACCCCTTCCCAGCCGACATAGAGCGCCAGCAGGTCGCCGGCCAGCACCAGCAGCAACATCGCCGCGACGAACAGATCCATATAGGCGAAGAAGCGGCTATAGCCTTCGTCTCCTGCCATGAAATCCACGGCATAGAGCAGGATCAGGCTGCCGATGATGGTGACGATGAGCATCATCACCAGCGAAAGCGGGTCGAGATAGAGGCTGACGGTCGGCGCGAAACTGCCGATGCGGATCCATTGCCAGAGCGTGATCGTCAAATGTTGGTCCGGTCCGGTGAGGAAGGCGATCGCAATGAGTGTGGCGACAAGCGCCGAAAGCCCGACGCTGCCGACGCCGACGAAGGCGACGAGGCGAGGCGCCAACCGCCCCTCGCTTAAAGTCAGAAGCGCTGAGCCGAGGAGGGGGAGCAGCGGAACCAGGACCAGAAAAAACATGGCGCGTCACCCGTGCATGAGATTGGCGGCGTCGGCGTCGAGCGTCGTCAGCCGGTGGCGGATGCGGATGATCAAGGCGAGGCCGACCGAAACTTCGGCGGCGGCAAGGGAGAGCACGAACAGGAACATCACCTGCCCGTCCGCCTGGCCCCAGCGGGCGGCGGCGGTGATGAAAGCGAGACCTGCGGCGTTCAGCATGATTTCGATCGACATCAGGATGAACAGCAGGTTGCGCCGCACCAGCACGCCGGTGACGCCGAGCGCGAACAGGACAATCGCGAGATAGAGCGCGTGCTGCAGGGGAACGGTCATCATGACGTGATGCTCCGCTCGCTATGGGCGATGTGATAGGCGGCGACCAGGGCGGCGAGCAGCAGCATCGAGGCAAGTTCGATGCACAGAAGATAGGGGCCGAACAGCACGATGCCGACCTCACGCGGTGGCACCGCATGTTGCGCCATCGGCCACGCCTTCTGATGCGCGAGGGTCAGCAGGAGCTGCAAAGCGAGAACGGCGGAGAGGATCGATGGGCCGATCCAGATCTGCGGCGCGATCCATGTCGCCTCGCGGCCGGCGGCCTTCTCGCCGAGATTCAGCATCATGACCACGAACACGAACAGCACCATGATGGCGCCGGCATAGATAATGACTTCCAGCGCCGCGGCGAAGCCGGCGCCGAGCGTATAGAAGACCAGCGCCACGGCGAGCAGCGAGACGATGAGATAAAGCAGCGCATGCACGCCATTGGCGCGGGTGATGGTGAGCAGCGTGGCGAGCACGGCGACGGCGGCGGCGATATAGAAGGTGGTGCTCATGGCGCGCTCCTCATGGGAGAAGGGAATGAATATCGACCGGCGGCCGTTCATGCTCCGCCTCGCCCTTGCCTTTGCCAGGAACGGCCAGGCCGGCGACGCGATAGAAATTATAGCCCGGATATTTGCCGGTGCCGCTGATCAGCAAATCCTCCTTCTCATAGACGAGGTTTGGCCGCTCATATTCGCACATCTCGAAATCCGGGGTGAGCTGGATGGCGTTGGTCGGGCAGGCTTCCTCGCAAAAGCCGCAGAAAATGCAGCGGGAGAAGTTGATGCGGAAATGTTCCGGATACCAGCGTCCGGCTTCTTCGGTTTTTTGCAGGCTGATGCAGGCGACGGGGCAGGCCACGGCGCAGAGATAGCAGGAGACGCAGCGCTCCGCGCCGTCCGGATCGCGCGTGAGCACGATGCGGCCGCGATAGCGTGGCGCCAGATAGGGCTTCTGCTCGGGATATTGCACGGTTTCGCTGCGGTGGAAGAGGTGCAGGAATGTCAGCCAGAGGGTTTGCAGCGCGCTGAACATGAAACCTCCTATCCCCCGGATGAGGACAGCATGATCGCCCCGGTGGCGGCGACGTTGAGCAAACAGAGCGGCAGCATGAGCTTCCAGCCAAGGGCCATCAGCTGATCATAGCGCGGCCTGGGCAAGGCGGCGCGCAGCAGGATGAAGAAAGCGACAAGGACGCCGGTTTTTGCCAGGAACCAGAAGAGCGGCGGCAGCACGGGGCCCAGCCAGCCGCCGAGGAAGAGAATGGTGATCATCGCCGAGATGACCAGGATGCCGACATATTCGCCAATAAAGAACATGCCGAATTTCATGCTCGAATATTCGGTGTGAAACCCCGCGCCGAGTTCGTTTTCGCCTTCCGGCAGATCGAAGGGCAGGCGGTGCGTTTCCGCGATTCCGGCGATGAGGAAGAGCAAGAACCCAGCAAACTGCGGCAAGATGAACCAGACATGGCGTTGCGCGCGCACGATGTCAGCGAGGCTGAACGAACCGGCGAGCATGACCACGCCGATCAACGACAGGCCCATGAACACTTCGTAGCTGACCAGCTGCGCGGTGGCCCGCATGCCGCCCAAAAGCGAGAATTTGTTGTTGGACGCCCAGCCGGCGAGCACCACGCCATAGACCGAGAGCGACGTGACGGCGAGGAAAAACAGCACGCCGATATTGAGGTTGCCGACAATGCCGATGGCCGGGGTAACCGGCACGACCGCGAAGGCGAGCAGCGCCGTTGCCATCACCATCGCCGGCGCCATGACGAAGATGGCGCGGTCGGCGAAAGGTGGCACCCAATCCTGTTTGAAGAGAATCTTCAGCATGTCCGCCACCACTTGCAGCGAGCCGAACGGGCCGACGCGGTTGGGGCCGCGGCGATCTTGCCAGAATCCGAGCAGGCGCCGCTCGATCCAGGTGAGCAAGGCGGCGGCGAGGACCAGGACAAGCAGAATGCCGAGAATGTCAGCCAAGTTGAGCAGGATCATGGCCCCACCTCTTCTCCGTCGGCGCGGCGGAGCGTGGCCCGCACGGGACCGCAGAGCCACGCGGTTTGCGGCCAGCCGGCGCTGACCGTGGCGGTGCCGGCGCTGAGGCCGGCAACGATGTTGACATTCAACCGCAGCGTGTCCGGGCCGATCGACAGGGAAGCCGGCATGTCCTGTTGCAGGCCGAGCCGGCCGGCATCGGCCGCGTTCACGGAGAGCGCGGCGGGGGATATGAGTTCAGCGACAGGAGCGGCGCGGGCGCTCAGCTCCTCGCTGCCGAAAACATGCTGTTGCGGCAAAAGCAGAAACGCGCCGTTCGTATGTTCTGGTTCCGGTGGCGGTTCTGGTTCCGGCGGCGTTGCCGGCACAGCTTGCATCCCGGCGGCGCCATTGTCGAATAGCCTGACGCCTGCAGGGCCGGAGCGTAATGCCCCGCTTTCCTCTTGGAATTTATGCAGGGACTGCCCGGAGTTCCAGCCGGGTGCCCAGAAGAAAGGATACAGCGCCGCCGGCATGGGGCCGTAATAGCCTTCCATCGTGCCGGTGAACGGCGCGGCTTCCGGCCGGAAAGCCTTCGGCTCAAACACGGTGCGCGCGGCATCCACTGCGGTGCGGCCGGTATAGCGGTGCGGCTCGCTGCGCAGGCGTCGCCCGGCGATGCGGAAATCCGCCCCCGGGGCGGCTGCCGGGATGCCGGCAAACGCCGGCAGCGCCGCACTGAGCTTTAGCATCACCCCATCGAAATCCGCGGGAGGCACCGGACGGCCGATGGCGGCGGCGATGTCGCGCAGCCACATCCAGGCGGGGGCGGCTTCGTCTGGCAGCTTTGCCGCGGGAAAGCCGCGCTGCGCCCGCCCTTCCGCGTTCACATAGCTGCCCTCGCATTCCGCGAAATTGCCGCAGGGGAGCAGAAAATCCGCGCGTGCGGTGGTCGCCGTCTGCACATGGTCGAGCACCACGAGAGGCGTTTTGCGGCTGAACAAGGCGGAAGCCGCGTGCGGCGGCGCCCGGCGGACAAGGTCATTTTCCAGGACGATCACGGCCGCAATATCGGGCTGCGCCGCCGCTTGCAGCGCCGCTTCGATATTGTCCGGCTCCATGATCGCCAGGCCCAAACTGTTGCATTCGGGAACGGCGAAGGTCAGCCGCGCATCGATATTCTGCGCCCGCAGCCTTTGCACGATCATCGCCGCGCTGGCCGGTAGCGCCCTCACGCCGAGCGCGCAGCCGGCGACGATGAGGGGGTTTTTCGCGGCGCGTAAAATCCGGGCGATGGTCGCGACCTCGCCGTCATCGCCGGGCGTTGGGCCGGTGAGCGCCTGATCCAGCGCCCGTGCAAATTCAACCATCTGCGCCGGGGTCATGCGCAGGACGGTATGGGCGATGTCGTCCAGCGGCGTGGGGAAGGGGGAGGCGATGAAGAGCGGCGCGCTGGCATCCTGGGCCGCCGTGCGGATCGCCGCATCCTGCCAGGGCGATAGTTTCAGCCGGTTGGCCACCGCCTGCGCGGCTGAGCGCGCCGCCTGGCGCAAGGCCAGCGCCAGGCGTGGTGCGGTGTTGGCGACATCCTCGCCCAGCACCAGAACGGCATCGGCCGTTTCAATCTCCTCCAAGCGTGCGGCGGGCAGCCCGGCACGGTAGGCGCCAAGGATGTCCGCCAGGCAATCCGCCTCTGCGGCGGCAATACCGGCGAAGAAGTGGTCGGCGCCGACCAGCTCGCGCAGGCAGAAATTCGCTTCCAGCGAGGCGCGTGGCGAGCCGATGCCGATGATGTGCCCAGGCCCGCGCGCCACGTCGGCTAAATGTTCGAGCACAAGTTTTTTCGGTGTCACCCGGAGGACGCCGGAACCATCGCGCATCATCGGCACGTTGGGGCGATGTGCATCATTGGTAAAACCATAGCCGAAGCGTCCGCGATCGCAGAGGAAATAGCCGTTCACTTGCGCATGAAAGCGATTGAGAATGCGCCGCACCTGGCCGCCGCGCTCGCTTACCTGCGTGTTGCAGCCATGGCCGCAATGCACGCAGATGGACGGCGCGCTGCGCAGATCCCATTTGCGGTTATAAGCGGCGGAGAGCGTCTTGTCGGTGAACACGCCGGTCGGGCAGACTTCCACCAGATTGCCGCTGAACGGGCTGTGCAAAACACCGTCGGCTTCGCGGCCGAAATAAACATCGTTGTGGGCGGCGTAAACGTCGAGATCGTCGCCGCCGGCATAATCCCGGTAGAACCGCACGCAGCGATAGCAGGCGATGCAGCGATTCATCTCATGTTTCACGAACGGGCCGAGATATTGGTTGCGATGCGTGCGCTTGGTGAAACGGTAGCGGCGGTAGGCATGTCCGGTCATCACCGTCATGTCCTGCAGATGGCATTCACCGCCTTCTTCGCAGACCGGGCAGTCATGCGGGTGGTTGGTCATCATCCATTCGATGACGCGGGCGCGAAACGTGGCCGCTTCCGTGTCCGCCACGGAAATGCGGGTATTCTCGGTGGCCGGCGTCATGCAGGCCATGACCAGCCGTCCCTGCTGGTCTTCGGGTGACGAAAATTGCTTCACCGCGCATTGGCGGCAGGCGCCGACCGAGCCCAGCGCCGGATGCCAGCAGAAATAAGGCAGGTTGAACCCGTGGGCGAGCGCCACCTGCAGCAGATTGTGCCGTGGATCGGCCTCGATGTCTCGCCCGTCAATCTGGATGCGCGCCATGGCTCACCTCCACGGACAATGTTGGTCATGCACATGCCGTTCGAAATCGGCACGGAAATATTTGAGCCCGGTGGCGAGCGGCGCCATCGCGCCGGGCGCGTGCGCGCAGAAGGTGCGGCCGGGGCCGAGCAAGCCGACATGTTCTTCGAGAATGGTGAGATCTTCTTCCACCCCCTCGCCGGCCTCGAGGCCGGCGAGCAGGCGTTCCACCCAGGGCAGGCCGTCGCGGCAGGGTGTGCACCAGCCACAGGATTCCTGCGCGAAAAAATGTTCCAGATTGCGCAGCATGCCCACCGGGCAGGTGCGCTGGTCGAGGACGATGGCCGCCCCGGTGCCGAGCCGGCTGCCGCATTTTTCCACCGCGGCAAAACTCATCGGCACGTCGAGATCGGCGGCCATGATGAAGCCGGTGGAGGCGCCGCCGGGCAGAACGGCGCGCAGCTCGTAGCCGTCCTGCATGCCGCCGGCATGGTCTTCGAGGATTTCGCGCAGGGGCGTTCCCATCGGCAGCTCCCAGGCGCCGGGCCGCCGCACGCGGCCGCTCGCGCCGAAAATCTTCGTGCCGCTATCGACGCCCTCACCAAGGCCGATGAACCAGGAAGCACCATTATTGACGATATGCGGCACATTGCAGAGGGTTTCGACGTTGTTGACCACGGTGGGCCGGCCCCACAGGCCGCTGACCTGCGGAAAGGGCGGCTTGGCGCGGGGAATGGCGCGGTGGCCCTCCAGCGCGGTGAGCAAAGCCGTTTCTTCGCCGCAAATATAGCGGCCGCCGCTGGTATGCACATGCACCGCCAGGCTGAAGTCCCCGCCGAAACAACGTGGGCCGATATAGTCTCGCGCCTGCGCCTCGTCGATCGCCCGCTGCAGGCGCCGGGCGGCGAGATGATATTCGCCGCGCAGAAAAATATAGGCCCTGTCGGCCTGGATCGCATAGGCGGCGATGATGACGGCCTCGATCATCTGGTGCGGATCGCCTTCCAGCAGCAGCCGGTCCTTGAACGTGCCGGGCTCCATCTCATCCGCGTTCACCACCAGATAACGCGGCGGCGGCACAGCGTCGCGCTGTGGGACCAGGCTCCATTTGAGGCCGGTGGAAAAACCGGCGCCGCCACGGCCCCGCAACTTGGATTGGGTGACGAGATCGATCACTTCCGCCGGTGTCATCTGCATAACCGCCCGGCGCGCCGCCCGGTAGCCGCCGGCCCGTTCATAGGCGCCTACATCGAGCGGTTCGCCGGGGCGGATATTCGCGGTGAGCGGCGTTTCCGTCATGTTCCGTGCGCCTCCGGAGGGAAGATGGCGTCGAGTTTCGCGGCATCGACATCGCCGTACAGCGTCTCGTCGATCAGCATGGCCGGCGCATGGTCGCAATGGCCGAGGCACACGATCGGCAGCAGCGTATAGGCGCCGTCCTTCGTGGTTTCGCCTTGCGAGATGCCGAGGCGCTGGTGCAGCTGCGCGCACACGCGCTCCCGTCCCATGATCCAGCACGACACGCTGTCGCAGAGAAAAATCACGTGCTGGCCAACCGGCTTGCGAAAAATCAGATTGTAGAAGGTGGCGACGCTGTCGAGTTCGGCGGCGGACAGGCCGAGCAGATCCGCAATTTCGGCAAGCTGCGCGTCATTCACCCAGCCATGGCGCGACTGCACATATTTGAGTGCTTCGATACAAGCGGAACGCGCGGTTTCGCCATGCCCGGCCATGGCGGCGATGTGCTCCCGCTCCTCGCCGCTCAGCGGGGCCGGGACATCAACGGTCGACATCGGCCATCACGAAGTCAATGCTGCCGATGAGCGCGATCAGATCGGCGACGAAACTGCCGCGGCTGATCAGCGGGATCATCTGCAGATGGGGAAAAGACGGGGTACGGATGCGCGTGCGGTACGACATCGTGTCACCATCGCTGACAAGATAATAGGCGTTCATCCCTTTGCTTGCTTCGATGGTGAAACTGCCTTCGCCGGGCGGGATCACCGGGCCCCAGCTGACATTGAGAAAATGCGTGATCAGCGTCTCAATATCGTGCAGCGTGCGCGCCCGTGGCGGGGGCGTCGTCAAAGGATGGTCGGATTTATAGGCGCCGCCGGGCATGTTGGCCAGGCATTGGCGGATGATGCGCAGGCTCTGGCGCATTTCCTCAAGATGCACCACCACGCGGTCGTAGCAATCGCCATGGGTCGCGGTCGGCACGTCGAAGTCCAGCTGGTCGTAGCCGGAATAGGGCCGCGCCTTGCGCCAGTCCCACGCGAAGCCGCAGGCGCGCAAGCCCGGGCCGGTGACCCCCCATTCGATCGCCTCGTCCAGCGTATAAGCGCCGATCCCGACCGTGCGGGCTTTGAAGATGCGGTTGCGCATCACCAGCCGCTCATATTCATCGAGCCGCTTCGGCAGATAGTCGCAGAAATCGCTGATCATTTTTTGCCAGCCCTGCGGCAGATCGGCCGCGACGCCGCCGATGCGGAACCAGGAGGGATGCATCCGAAAGCCGCAGATCGCTTCGATGATTTCGAACGCACGCTCGCGGTCGGTAAACATATAAAACACAGGCGAAAGCTGGCCGACATCCTGCGACATCGTGCCGAAAAACACGAGATGGCTAATGATCCGGAACAACTCGGCCAGCATGATGCGGATCATCTGCGCGCGCGGCGGGATGGTGATGCCGGCGAGCTGCTCCACCGCGAGCACATAGGGAAAGTTGTTCATCACGCCGCTGAGATAGTCGATGCGGTCGGTATAAGGGATGAAGGTGTGCCAGGATTGCCGTTCGCCCATTTTCTCGGCGCCGCGATGGTGAAAGCCGATTTCCGGCACGACATCGAGGATTTCTTCGCCCTCGAGCTGCAGAATCAGGCGAAACACGCCATGCACGCTAGGATGGTTCGGGCCCAGATTGAGGAACATGAAATCGCTGGTCTCGCTGCGCCGGGCCAGGCCCCATTCTTCGGGGCGGAAGCGCAGCGCCTCCTGTTCGGCAATCTCCTTGTCCTCGGTCAGATCATAGACCCCCATTTCCGTGGCGCGGGCATAATGTTCCTTGCGCAGCGGGTGGCCGCTCCAGTGGCGCGGTGTGAGGATGCGCGTGAGATGCGGATGATCGTCGAAGACAATGCCGAACATGTCCCATGCTTCACGCTCGTACCAATTGGCGTTCGACCATAAACGGCAGATGCTCGGCAGATGTGGCGTGGCGCCGGCAAGCGCGACTTTCAGGCGCAGATCCTCGTTGCGGCCGAACGAGATGAGATGATAGACGGCGGCAAAATCCGCGGCCGGCTGGCCCTCGCGGTGCGTGTGTGAGCGCTCGTCGATCGCGGTGAGATCGAACAGCATCCGGTAGGGGTTGGGCAGCTCGTTCTTCACCAAATGCAGCGTCTGCAACAGCCGGTCCGGCGCCACCCACAGGGTGGGAATGCCATCGGCCGTTTGTTGCACCGTGAATGAGTCGTCACCGAGCCGTGTGGTGAGTTCACGAAAAATCGGGGGATCGGCGAAGCGGCCCGGCACGGTCTGCAACATCGCCTGTCTCCCCTTACACGTGGTCTGGTGGATCGAGCGTGGTGGCTTGTTGGCGCCAGGCGCGCTTCTCGTCGCGCTGGCTGGGCCGGGGCGCGCGCACCACCCCTTGCGGTCCCACCACCCAACTCAGCGGCCGCCGGTCACTGGCCACCGCCTTTTGCAGCAGCAGCAGCCCTTCGAACAGCGCGTCGGGGCGCGGCGGGCAACCCGGCACATAGACATCGACGGGCAGGAAGCTGTCGACGCCCTGCACCACGCTGTAAATATCGTACATGCCGCCGGAATTGGCGCAGGAGCCCATCGAGATAACCCAGCGCGGCTCCAGCATCTGATCGTAAAGATACTTGATCACCGGCGCCATTTTAACGAACACGGTGCCGGAGATGACGATCACGTCAGCTTCGCGCGGCGTGGCGCGCAGCACCTCGGCGCCGTAGCGCGCGATGTCGAACTTGCTGGTGAAGGAGGTGGCCATTTCCACATAGCAGCAGGAGAGCCCGAAATTGAACGGCCAGAGTGAATTTTTCTGGCCCCAGGCCACCAGCTCCTGCAATTTGCCCAAGACCAGGTTGCGGCGGACCGCTTCGGTGAAGGAGCCGCGCTCCATCGACTTGGCGGTCGGCGGAACATCATGTGTCCGGGTGAGGGTCCAGGCCATGGCGCGTCACCGTAAACTATTGACCGGGTGCAGCCGGCGGCGCGGCCCCCAATCCAAGGCGCCAATGCGCCAGAGATAGGCGAGGGCGGCCAACAAAATCACGATGAAAGCCAGCATCGCGACATAACCACTCCATCCGGCCGGACGCAGGGCCACCGCCCACGCATAGATGAACACGCTTTCCAGGTCGAACACCACGAACAGCATCGCCACGAGGTAGAACTGGATGGGAAATTGCAACCGTGCATCCGCCGTCGGCAACATGCCGCTTTCAAACGGTTGAACCGTCGCCCGCGTCACATGCCGCTGGCCCAGCACGTAGGAGCCGCCGATCATCAGCGCCACGAGCGCGAAAATACCGCAAGTGTACACGACCAAAAGCCAAAGTTCTGGTGCGTTTCCCATTCGTTGAGCTCCCGCTCGTTTATCAGGAAACCGCCCGCTGCGCACTCTTCCGACCAGCGGACGGATTCGGCACGAACTTCACTAGCGTTACTCTGATAGTAGGCGCTCTTCGTTGAGTGTCAAGAATTGTTCGGGAGTCTTACGTTTTTATGCAATGCGGCGTGGTCCGCCGGCGTGGCCTGCAGGCTTGCCTTACAATCACCCGGTTGTGCTCGAGGTCCAGGTTGCGTTTTTCACCAGCGGCGAGTGTTCCAGCGTCGCCACCACATCATCCAACTCCGTCAGCCGGGCGCTGGAGGCGACCAGCGTGGCGCCGAGCTCCACAACGTCGTCATTCTCGGTCAGAACCTCGACTTCCCGCACCGGATAATGCGCTTTTTCCAGAACATCAAACAACAGGTCGCGGACATCGGCCACCGCGGCGGGCCGGCACAGCGCGTGGATCGTGTATTGCGCCTCGCTGAACCGGGCATCGACCGGGATCCGGTTGATATAGTTCACCAGCGGCCGCAGCAGCGTGTTGCCCGCCAGGACGAAGATGGTGAGGGCGGTCGCCTCGGCGGGATAGTCGCAGCCGGCAAAGGCGCCGACCGCGGCGGAGCACCATAGCGTGCCCGCCGTGTTGAGGCCGCGTATGTTCGCACCGTCTTTCAAAATGACGCCGGCCCCCAGGAACCCCATGCCGGATACGATATAGGCGACGATGCGCGTGGACCCGTCCGGTCCGGCCAATTGCACGCCAAGATCGGCGAAGGCGGCGGAGCCGAGCGCCACCAGCACCGTGGTGCGCAACCCGGCCGAGCGCTGCCGCCATTGCCGTTCGGCGCCGATCAGCGTGCCGAGCACGAAGGCGACCGCGAAACTGGCGAGGGTGTGAAGGAAAGGAACCGGACTTGTCATGGCGAACTCGCAACTCTGCGAGTCCAGGATAAAGGGCATACATGCGGCCCTACCGGAAGATCAAGCGAGCATGGTCGCGCCGCTGTTTTCGCCGCTGCCTGGCGGAATGAAGGGGAGGTGGCGTTTATCTCGTTGACACAAGAAGGTCACGAGCGTTACGAGGAAAGAAAAACCAAATTAAATATTAGCTAAGCTCTAAATCTCAATAGATAAGCTCCGCCTGGAACTGAGGCTGCATGCAAGCCGGAGCCCGATTCCCAAGCTAAGCCCAACCCGAAGAATGAAAAAAAGAGAACGGGAGCGAGAAGATGAAACGGTCGAAATATTCACAAGTGACGAAATGGTTTTGCGGTGTCTCCTGTGCTGCGGCAGCCCTGGCGCTCAGCGGCGCGGGGCTGCATCCGGCCCGGGCGGAGGGGCCGCCTTTGAAAATTGGCGTGATCGGCGAAGCCTCGTCGGTGGCCGGCGCGTCGATCACCAAGGCGGCGCAATTGGCGGTAGACCAGATCAACGCCCAAGGCGGGTTCAACGGACAACCGATCCAGATTTTCATTTATGACGATCATTCCTCGGCCTCCGACGCGGTGCGGGCTTTCCAGCGTGCGGTGAACCAGGATCATGTGAACGCAGTCATCACCAGCTATATTTCGGAAGTGGCGCTGGCGATTGAACCCTGGGCGGGGCGGCTGCACATGCCCACCATCACCCCCGGTGCCGCCAGCACAGTGATTCCGAGCATGATTCACGCGAATTATGATCGATACAAATATATGTTTCATGGCTGGATCAATTCGCAGGCGCTCGCCGACGTTATTTGCTCGGGCATCGACGACCTGTTGGTGAAACCTTATCACATGAAAAGTGCCGTGGTCATGAGCGAGGACGCGGCCTGGACCAAGCCGCTGGACGACGAATATCTGAAATGCCTGCCGAAATTGGGCGTGCAGGTGGTCGACCATGTCCGCTTCAATCCGGACACCACCGATTTCACCCCGATCTTCAACAGTATCGAAGCGAAGCATCCGAATTTGATCGTGACCGGCATCAGCCATGTCGGCGTACAGCCGACCGTGCAATGGCACGATCTGCAGGTGCCGATCCCGATGGCAGGGCAAAGTTCGCAGGCCACGACAAGCACGTTCTGGGATGAGACGCATGGCGCGACGGAAGGGGTTATCACCGCCAGCGCCGCCGCCCCTGGTGTCGCGCTCACGCCGAAGACCATTCCCTTCACAGAAGCCTATCAACATCGTTATGGCGCGACACCGGCCTATGACGGGTACACGGCCTATGATGACGTGTTCATTATCGCCGATGCGGTGAAGCGTGCCGGTTCGACCGATCCGGACAAGATGGTCACGGCCATGGAGCAGACGGATTATGTCGGCACGCTTGGCCGCGTGGAGTTCTACGGCAGGAACGATCCTTTCACGCATGCGATGAAAGTGGGGCCGGGTTTCGTCACTGGCGTCGACATCCAATGGCAGAACGGCAAGCAGGTCTGCGTATGGCCGAGCGATATCTGCCACGGCAAGCTGATTTTCCCATCCTTCATCAAGATGGCGGCGAAATAACGCACAGTTGCGCCGGGCCCGAGGTGGTAAAACCGCACGGGCCCAGGTCAAAAAAGTTTTTTGCTTCTTTTTTTCAAAAAAGAAGCCTTTCTTTTTTCCGACGGCACCAGCGGGTGTCCGGGAGGGCGCATTGCATCTGTTCCTACAAATTCTCATTGATGGTTTCGCGATCAGCGCGCTTTACGCGCTGGGCGCCACCGGCTTCACTTTGATGTTCGGGGTGTCCGGCGTGCTGAATCTCTCGCACGGCGCCATCATGGTGGTGGCCGCGGTGGTCGGCTGGCTGGTGGCCGGCAACACGGCGGCAGGTGCGGTGGGCGGCACGCTGCTGGGCATTTTGGCCGGGCTGCTCGCCGCCTATGCCACCTATTTCGTGGTGGTGCGGCCGATTCAGCGCTCCAAGGCCATCGCCGCCGATGAGACGGAGATTTTCCTGCTCACCGGCACGCTGATCTGGGGCATCATGATTCAGTCGGGCCTCAACTATCTCTTCACCGACAATCCAGTGGCGATGCAGCCATTGATCCACGGCGTCACGCCGATTGGCGGGGTGCGCACGCCGAGCAACGAGATCATGATCGCGGTGATCTGCTGGGTGGTGATCGGCCTGCTCTGGCTGCTGGTGAATCGCACCCGCACGGGCAAGGCTTTGCTGGCCGCGGCGAGCAATCCGCGCGCCCTCACCATGCTCGGCTTCGAGCTTTCAAACATCTATCTCCTGGTCTGGACGATCTACGGCGTTTTGGCAGGGCTTGCCGGCGTGCTGCTTGCCACTTTCCTCGGTACCAGCCCGGCCAATACCGGCACGCTGACGGCGAGCGCTTTTTCCATTGTCGTGCTTGGCGGGCTTGGCAGCGTCTCCGGCTCGCTCATCGCGGCTTATGTCATCGGCTATCTGGAAACGATTACCGCCTATCTGGTGGCGCCGACCTTGCGGCCCATTCCGGCGCTGCTGCTGCTCGTCATTGTCGTTTATCTGCGCCCGCAAGGGCTGCTCGGCCGGCGCTAAGAAAGGGAAGGCTTCTTTTTGTGAACAAAAAGAAGCAAAAAAACTTTGTTATTCTAGTCCGTGCTGGTTTCGCCGCCGCAGGCCCAAAGTCGAGAAAGTTTTTGCGCCGCTTTTTTCAAAAAGCGGCCACTTTCTAAAACACTCAGGGGAAGGAAATGAGCCTTCTAAAACATCCGCCGTTCTGGCTTGCCGTGGTTCTCGTGCTGTTCGCTTCGGTCGCGCGGCTATGGCTTTCCGCCTATTTTCTCGGTGTGCTCACGCTCGCTTATTATTTCGGCGTGTTTGCGATGAGCTGGGACTTGCTGTTCGGCTTTGCGGGCGAAGTGAATTTCGGTCCGACGGCGCTGATCGGGCTGGGCGCCTATGGTGCGGCGATGCTCAACAGCATGGCGGGCCTGCCCATTCCGGTTTGCCTCATTTTCGGCGCGCTGCTGGCGGTTGCCGGCGGGGCGCTGCTGGCCTTGCCGGCCTTGCGGCTCACCGGACCGTATTTCGGCCTCGTCACCTTGGTTGCGGTGTTGCTGCTGCAGAATTTCATCGTCATTTTCGCCGGCATCACCGGCGGGGAAATCGGCATGACCGTGCCGAGCGTGCTCTCCGTCAATGCTGGCGTTAACTACGAATATGCGCTCGGCTTTCTCGTAGTTTGCGGGCTGATCCTTTATGGCTTGTCACGCTCCGCGCTGGGGCTGATCCTGCAGGCGAGCGGCCAGGACGCCACCGAGGCGGCCGCGCTCGGCTTCAACATTACCAAGCACAAATTCGCCGCCTTCTGCATCAGTGCGCTGTTCTCCGGCCTCGCGGGCGGCATGCTGGTCTTTTATATGGGCACGGCCTCGGTGGACACGGTGGTCGACATTTCCATCGACGTGCAGATTATCATCATGGCCGTGCTGGGCGGACGGCGCACCATTCTCGGCGCTGTTCTCGGCGCGGTATTCATCATCCTCGCAAATGAGCTGCTGCGGCCGTTGGGCCAGCTGAACAATTTTGTCGTCGCGGCGGTCGCGCTCGCGGTGATTTTGCTCTTTCCCGACGGGTTTCTTGGTCTTTTGCACCGCACGAGGAGCGTCTGATGCGTGACGTGGTGATCAAAGAGGCTTGCCTCAGCGTCAGCGGCCTGACCAAGCGTTTCGGCGGGCTGGTGGCGGTGAAGGATCTCGGCTTTCGCATCATGCCGGGCGAAATTCTCGGCCTTATAGGCCCGAACGGGTCCGGCAAATCCACCGTGATGAAGCTGATCATGGGCATCACCAAGCCCAATGCCGGGTCGATCCAGCTTGAAGGCACGGAAGTCGCCGGTTGGCCATCGCACCGCATCGCGCGGGCGGGGGTGGGCATCGTGTTCCAGCATTCCCGCCCGCTGCACCGGCAGACTGTGCTGGAGAATATCAAGCTCGGCCTGTTGCCGGATTCCCTGCTGCGGCTGATGCACGACCGTGCGGTGGATCGTAAGGCACGCGAAATCGCCGCGCGCGTGGAACTGGACCATGTGCTCGACCGGTATCCGTCGACGCTGCCCTTCGCGGATCTGCGCCGCATGGAGCTGGCGAAAGCGATCGCCCGCGACCCGAGGCTGGTGCTGGTCGATGAGCCCTTCGCCGGCCTTACGTCCCAAGAGGTCAAAAGTTTCGCGGCGCTGATCGAAGGGTTCCGCAATGACGGCAGGGCGGTGCTGCTCGTCGACCATAATGTGAAGAGCGTTGCCGCCATGGCCGACCGCGTGCTGGCCATGTATCTGGGTGAATATGTCGCAGAGGGCACGGCCGAAGAGGTGATGCGCAACGAGACGGTGCGCCGTGTCTATCTGGGCGGCGCCATCGAAGTCGCCGCGCGGCCGCAGATCAGCCAGAAAGCCGGGCCGCCGCTGTTGGAAGTGGCCGAGGTCAGCGTGCTTTATGGCAAGGCCCAGGCTCTGGACAACGTTTCGCTCCACGTGAAGGAAGGAGAGTTCGTCTCCGTGGTCGGCCTCAATGGGGCCGGCAAAACCACCTTGTTCAACGCGATTTCCGGCCTGGTGCCTTATTCCGGCCGCATCAACTGGAGTGGCGAACCCTTGTCGGGGCGTAGCGCCGCGGCCATTGCCCGCGCCGGTATCGTGCAATGTGCCGAGACGCGGCAGCTTTTCGGTGACATGAGCGTGCGCGAAAATCTTGATCTTGGCGGCTGGCATCTTCCGCCGGCGGAGGAGGCGAAGCAGCTCGACTGGCTGTTCGAGCTGTTCCCGATCCTGCGCCACCGGCAGGGACAGGTGGCCAGGACTCTTTCGGGCGGCGAGCAGCAGATGCTGGCGATTGCCCGCGCCCTGATGATGCGGCCGAAATTCCTGCTGCTGGACGAGCCGACGCTGGGCCTTGCCCCGGTGATTTTGGAGCAGATTTCCCGGGCCCTGGAATTGTTGCGCAACACCACGCCGATCACCGTGTTGCTGGCCGAGCAGAATGTGACCTTCGCGCTGCCCCATGCCGATCGGGTCTATGTGCTCGAGCATGCGCGCATCGTCTGGGAAGGAGACCCCGAGCGTTTTGCACGCGAGGCGGGGACGGGCTATTTGTGAGGGTAAGCAAGGGAAGGAAGGGCTTCTTTTTTGAAAAAAAGAAGCAAAAAACTTTTTTGAACTGGGTCGTGCTGGTTTCAGCGCCATTGGCCCAATTTCAAGAAAGTTTTTGCGCCGCTTTTTTCAAAAAGCGGCCACTTCCTTCCTTTTATGATTGACGCGCCCGCACTGTCAGTTCGCCGATGCGCTTTTCCGTGATCGTGCTTTGCACCAGCCGGTCCACATAAATACCCGGCGTGTGAATCTGGTCGGGATCAAGCGCCCCGGCCTCGACGATCTCTTCCACCTCGGCGATGGTAATTTTCCCGGCCGTGGCCATTTCCGGATTGAAATTGCGTGCCGTCTTGCGGAAGACGAGATTACCCGCGGGATCGCCGCGCCAGGCTTTGACGATCGATAGATCCGCCCGCAGCCAGGTTTCGCGGAGATAAAGCTGCCCTTCGAATTCCTCCACCTTCTTCCCTTCGGCAACCGCGGTGCCGACCCCGGTGCGGGTATAGAAGGCCGGAATGCCGGCGCCGCCGGCGCGGATGCGCTCGGCCATCGTGCCCATGGGCGTCAGCTCCAGTTCGATGTCGCCGGCCAGGCATTGCTGCTGGAACAGCCGGTTCACGCCGAGATAGGAACAGACAGCTTTGCGAATCTGCCGTTGTGTCAGCAGGAACCACAGGCCGAAATTCTCGTTGCCGCAATTATTGGAGATGACGGTGAGGTCCTTGGTGCCGGCGCGAAAAATCTCCGCGATCAGGCTTTCAGGATTTCCGGCATAGCCGAACCCGCCGGACATGATTGTCATGCCGTCGAACAGCACGCCTTCCAGCGCCGCGGCCGGACTGGAGAAAATTTTCTGAACCATGGGCGCATAGAGCAATATGCGTGGCTCAGATCAATGCCGGCTCTCTAGCGCTTTCAGATAAAAGGGAAGTGGCCGCTTTTTGAAAAAAGCGGCGAAAAAACTTTTGTTATGCTGGGCCTGAGTCCGTGTCGCCGACAACGCCCACGGCCCAGAGTCAATAAAGTTTTTTGCTTCTTTTTGTTCACAAAAAGAAGCCTTCCCCTTCGCTCACCTGATGAACCTGGGCCCCTCACTCCGCGCAGGGGCGTGGGACCTGGGCTTTCACTTGTTTGCAGAAATCAAAGCCATGATCGTTGCAATAATCCTCCAGCACCATCACCGAGCCGGATGGATCCGCCACGCCCACATAACCGTCCGGCCGGAGCAGATAGACCGCGTCGCGCTCCAGCCCGGCCTCCTCATAGGCCTCCCGCCACGGGAACACATGCAGGGGAATTTTACGGGCTTGGCACCATGTGGTGAGCTCCGTCTCGGGTCGGCCATAGACATGGACCTGCCAGTTCAGTTCGCACAGGGTGGTCAGATTATCCCGCCCCTCCACCTGCACCCAGGGAAGCCGATCGCCGCTATGCACGTGCACCGCCATGCCGCGGCTTAAGGAACTGCCACGGTAATTCACGTTGATCTGCGACACGGTGCGGAACACATAGCTGCGCATCGCCTCCAGGCGTGTCATTTGCGCCAGCAAGGGGGGCATGACCCTGGTCCGCAGCACATCGGCAAACAGACCTGGGGCGGTCGCGAAACGGAACCCCCGGTCGGTTGTCGCCGCCAAGCGCCGTGCGGCACGGAGGCGCTCGCTCTCATAGCTGTCCAGCAGCGTGGCCGGGGCCTGGCCGTGCAGCACCGCAGCAAGTTTCCAGGAAAGGTTGATGGCGTCGCCGATCGCGGCATTCATGCCCTGGCCCGCGGCCGGGCTGTGGATATGCGCGGCGTCGCCGAGCAGAAACGCCGCCCCCTGGCGCATCTGGGCGCAGACCCGGTGATGCACGTGAAAGGTCGAGAACCAGGTCTCCGCCGCGATGTCCAGCTGCAAATGCTGGATCGCCCTGGCGCTGACATCGGCAAAAGTCAGGGTCTCCGCGCGATTCGTTCCCTCGTCGCGGAGGGTGCCGATCAGCCGGGCCCGGCCCGGGGTGGGCAGGGGAAAGAGTGCGAGAAAATCCGCCTCGTCGAGGTCGATATGCAGCTCGCCATTGAAGGCCCGGCCGCTTCCCGTGATGTCGGCGACGTAAAAAAGCTGGTCATGGCGAGGGCCGGCGAAGCCGATCCCTAAGCTTTCGCGCACGATCGACCTGGCGCCGTCGCAACCGGCGATGAAGCGCGCCGCATAAGATTCCTCACCGTGGGGGGTTTTTATCTGCGCCGTCACATGCTCGCCATGGTCGATAAAACCGAGCAGTTCATGTTGCCGCTCCACCATAACGCCGGCCTGTTCCAGCCGTTCGATAAGCAGCCGCTCGTGTTCGGCCTGCGGAAAGATCAGCAAAAACGGGTAGGGGGTCTGTTCGCCGCCGATTTTTTCGAAAAGCAGGCGCGCTTCCGGCGCGCCTTTGACCCAGAGATTGACCGCCGAGACCTTATGGCCGCGCGCGACCACGGTGTCCGCGAGGTTCAACTGCCGGTAGAGTTCCAGCGTGCGGGCCTGTATGGAAAGGGAATAGGATGTGGTGGACGGCCAGGAGTTTTTGTCGATGATGCGGGGGCGGATCCCCTGATTCGCCAGCCACAGCGCCAGCACCAGCCCGGTGGGTCCGGCCCCGACGATCAGCACGTCATGGCGCATGGCTTCGTCCTTTCCGCTCCGGCGACCGTTTGCGCCGCGTGCAGCCTATGAGGGTTCGGTACTATAGACCGGAATCCCCATGATTGGGGGGTGTTTTTGGCCCCTGGGCCCTTGGGCGGGTGAGGACGCGTGATCAAAAACTGGCGAGATCGGGAAGAAAGGGCCGCTTTTTGAAAAAGCGGCGCAAAAACTTCTGCTCCCTTGGGCCGATGGCGTTGAGACAGCCGGCCCGAAGGCCCAACGCGCTCAGCTGGAGGGCAGGCCGGGGATCGGCACGCCGAAGGTCTGCAGCAGCAGCACGGCGTTCAGCGCCAGGATGACCAAGGTGCCGGAGATCGCCAGCACATTGGTCAAGCGGCTGTTGGCGAACGCTCCCATCAGGTCGCGCCGGCCGGTGAACAGCACCAGCGCGATCATCGGCAGCGGCAGGGCCAAAGACAAGACCACCTGGCTGATCACCAGCGCATAGGTGGCATTGATGCCCAGGCCGATGACCACGAAAGCCGGGACCATCGTGATCAGGCGCCGCACCGCGATGGGAATGCGGAAACCGACAAAGCCCTGCATGATCATCTGCCCCGCCATGGTGCCGACGGCGGAACTGGAAATGCCCGAGGCCATCAGCGAGACCAGGAACACGGTCGCCGCGCCGGCGCCGAGCAGCGGTGTCAGCATATGATACGCCGTCTGGATTTCTGATACATCACTATGGCCGGCATGGAAGGCGGCGGAGGCCATCATCACCATCGCCATATTGACGGCCCCGGCGCCCGCCAGGGCGATGATGCATTCCCGGTTCGAGAAGCGCAGCAAAGCCCGGCGTTCTCTCATATCCCGGCCGGGCGCGCGGGCCTGGGTGAGGCCCGAATGCAGATACACGGCATGGGGCATGATGGTGGCGCCGATGATGCCGACGGCCACGGTCAGGGCTTCCGCATTCGGCAGCGAGGGCGCCACGCTGTGCAGCCCGGCCTGTCCCCAGGCGACCGGGGCGATGAACATTTCAATGACAAAGCACAGCCCGACAAGGCCGACTAGGCCGCCTATGATGAGTTCGATCGGGCGGAAGCCGCGGCGGTCGAACAGCAAAATGCCATAGGTGATCAACGCTGTGACCACCATGCCCACGAGTAGCGGCAGCTTCAACAGCAGGGACAGCCCGATCGCGCCGCCGAGAAATTCCGCAAGGTCGGTCGCCATCGCGGCAATTTCGCTGACCCCCCACATCGCATAAACGACCGGCGAGGAGAATTGAGCGCGACACATTTCGGCGAGATTCTTGCCGGTCACGATCCCGAGTTTTGCCGACAGCGCCTGGAACAGCATGGCGATCAGGCTCGCCATCAGCACCACCCAGAGCAGGCCATAGCCGAACGCCGCGCCGGCCTGGATGTTGGTGGCGTAATTGCCGGGATCCATATAGGCGATGGAGACGATCACCGCAGGGCCGGCGAACAGCAGGGCCGAGCGCAAGCCGCGCCGCCGCCCCGCCAGAACCTCGCGAATGCCGTGCGTGGTCTGTTCCGTCAGCGACGGTTTCGTCAGCGAAGGCTTCGTAAGTTCGATATAGTCGCTCATGGGGCTCCGCAGCGTTCGCCTCACAATGTAGCTGGGGCTACATTTTTGACAAGAGGCTTTATTCTCATGCAAAGGTGACAAATTGATGGCGGCATTGCCGACAGGGGCGCATGGCCCGCCCGCTCAAGGCTCCGTGAATAAGCCGTGAAATGGCCGGAAAGATCCGTGTCCAGGAACACGCGCCGGCGGCTGTCTTTATTGCCGCCGCATCGCTGCCCTTGACTTGGAACCATTTGAGCATGTAGGGGCGGCGACGGTCAGACGGCACCGTGCCTGTGGCCGCCCATGTTTGTCACTCAGTCAAGGATCACATGAACCCGCGATCTACCAGCCAGCCCACGGAGGGCGATAGTCGGCGCTTTGCGCTGATTGTCTCGCCGCTGTGTGGCTTTGACGCCCAGGGGCGCCAAGTGACCGCGAGGGGTTCAGCCGGCTAGGTTGATCCGTCCGGCCTCGGCCTCCTGGCTTTAGCAACAGCTTTAGCGATAGGAGGCCTTGATGGCCAAGATTTTGAAATTCGCTCCCCACCATGGGCGCGCCGAAATGGTGGATTATGGCCGGCGCGTGCCTGCGCCCGGTGACGAGACCCTGCGCACTCTGCGGCGCGACCGCGTGCGTGCGGTCTGGCGGCAGGATGCGAATGGCCGCCTGTACATCCAGTGGAAGATTGATAACGACGCCACGTTTTAACGTGGCGCTCTCTCCGCCGTTTTAAGTCCAGCACCTTCGCTCTGGAGACCCTCATGACTGTCGTCACGTCAGTGAGGCGGCAGCCTGACCATGTGCGTCAGGCTGCCGCGTTGAATGCCGCCGGGCCGAGCGCTTTTTGCGCTCATCCGTTCGATAACCGCCACCCCCAAAGGTGCAGCCGCGCCATGGAATGCGACAAATGAGCCAGATGACCGACATCCCAACCGAACCGGCAACCGCCGTTCTCGACCAGGCGCATCTCGGCGATATTCGCGGCGCGTTCGGCACCATTACCAAAGGCGATACCGCGCCACGCCGCAGCTGGAAGACGCGCCTGGTCACCCTGGCCGCTATCGTCGGGCCCGGCCTGATCGTTATGACCGGCGATAACGATGCCGGCGCCTTCAGCACCTATAGCCAGGCCGGCCAGGATTACGGCTATTCGCTGTTATGGACGCTGTTGCTGATGTTGCCGGTGCTCTATGTCAACCAGGAGATGGTGATCCGGCTCGGCGCCGTGACCGGTGTCGGCCATGCCCGCCTCATCCTCGAGCGCTTCGGCAAGTTCTGGGGCGCGTTCAGTGTGATCGACCTGTTCCTGCTGAACGCGCTGACCGTCGTCTCCGAATTCATCGGCATCAATCTCGGTCTGCAATATCTCGGTGTGCCGAAGATCGCGGGCGTGTTCGTCGCCGCGGCGGTCATCATCGGCGCCGCCAGCACCGGCGATTTCCGCAAGTTCGAGCGCTTCGCGATGTGCCTGATCGCCTTCTGCTTCCTGCTGGTGCCGCTGTTCGTCCTGGTGCATCCGCCGCTCGGCGCGGTGGCGAACGGCTTCTTCGTGCCGCAGATGCCGCATGTCCCGTCCAACGGCCTGGCCGCCGTGCTGCTGCTGGTGATCGGCATCATCGGCACCACGCTGGCGCCCTGGCAGCTCTTCTTCCAGCAGAGTTACGTCGTCGACAAGCGCATCACGCCGCGCTTCATCCGCTATTCACGGGTGGACCTCGCGATCGGCTTCATCATCGTGATCGGCGGCGCCGTAGCGCTGATGGCCGCCGCGGCCGCGACCTTCATGCACCACCCGGAATTCGGCAATTTCACGGACGATCTCGGCGTGGCCGAGGGGCTGCAGACATATGTCGGCCGGCTCCCTGCGGTGCTGTTCGCGCTGGCGCTGATCGATGCCAGCATCATCGGCGCCTCCGCCGTGTCGCTGTCCACCGCCTACGCGATCGCCGATGTTTTCAAGGTCAATCATTCGCTGCACCGTAAGCCCGGAGAGGCGAAGGCCTTTTATGTCGTCTATGGCGGTCTGCTGTTCGGCGCCGCGGCGCTGGTGCTCACGCCGGGCATGCCGCTCGGGCTGATCACCAATTCGGTGCAGGGGCTGGCCGGCGTGCTGCTGCCGAGCGCGACCGTCTTCCTGCTGTTGCTCTGCAACGACCGGGCGGTACTCGGCCCTTGGGTGAACGGGCGGTTCATCAACCTCCTCACCGGCGTCGTCATCGCGGTGCTGCTGCTGCTTTCGGTCATCCTCACCGCGGCCGTGGTCTATCCCGCGATCACTGGCGGTGAGATCATCGCGATCCTTGGCGGCGGCAGCATCGTTGCAGCGATCGTGGCACTCGTGATGTTCGTGATGCGGCGGATGAGCGGCGCCCCGAAGGCGCCCCCGGTTGATCGCTCCGGGCAGGATGAGTGGCGGATGCCGCGGCTCGACACGCTGCCGCCCGGCGGGTTTACGCCGGCGGCGCGGGTCTGGATGACGGCACTGCGCCTCTATCTCTTGCTCGCCGGCGGCCTCGTGATCGCGCGCATCATAGAACTCGCTCTAACGGGGAGATCCTGAAC
The DNA here is from genome assembly GCA_035493735.1 of Acidocella sp. Classification (GTDB taxonomy): domain Bacteria; phylum Pseudomonadota; class Alphaproteobacteria; order Acetobacterales; family Acetobacteraceae; genus Acidocella. The sequence goes on along the minus strand of DATJHR010000032.1, from coordinate 17,566 downwards.
TAACAGACGACTCGGCGCCTTTATTGGGCTCGCGCGATCGGCCCCGGCCGGTCGCGCCTGGCGGCTCGCGCGCCTTCCTCGCTCCTTCCAAATCCGTTCTGTCTGAGGCTCAACCATGCATATTCAATTTGCAGGACCCACGAACGCGTCTGCTCATTCCCGCCGGATCAAGCTCTCCGCGCTGCTGGCGGTTGGTTTTGCGTCCCTGCCGCTTGCCGCCCATGCGCAAGAGGCGGACCCGACGCCGCAGCCTGCGCCCACGCCGATGACCGCCAGCCCAACGGCGCCGCCGCCGGTGACCCAGCAATGGGCGATCCATGGCCAGCTGACCAGCATCTGGATGATGCAGCCCGCCTTCCACGCGCCCTATACAGGGCCGCAAAGCCTGAGCCCCGCGGCGAACGGGCGGGAGACCGTCCAGGCCACGGTTTATCTCGGCTATCGCCCGTGGAAAGGCGGCGAAATCTGGTTCGACCCGACGATGGACCAAGGATATGGCCTCGATGACACGACCGGCCTTGCCGGCTACATCAATGCCGAGTCCGCCAAGGTCGGCGAGACCTACCCGTACTACCAGATGCCGCGCGCCTTCTTTCGCCAGACGATCAATCTCGGCGGCCAAATGGAGGCGGTGGCGCCTGATCTCAACCAGCTCGGCGGTACCGAGACGGCGAACCGGCTGGTGTTCACCGTCGGCAAGTTCGCGGTCACTGACATATTCGACACCAACGCTTACGCGAACAATCCGAGCAGCGATTTTTTGAACTGGTCGATCGTCAACATGGGCGCGTTCGACTACGCGGCCAATGCCTGGGGCTACACCTATGGCGCGGCCGCTCAATGGTACGTGGGCCCGTGGACCTTCAGCGTTGGTGCCTTCGATCTCTCGCAGGTCCCGAACGGCGATACCCTCGATATGCGCATCGGGCAGCAGATGCAGTATGTGGGGCAGATCACAAGGAATTACGCGCTCTGGGGCCAGCCCGGGGCGGTCAGCGTGCTCTATTTCCTCTCGCGGGGGATGCTCGGCAGCTATGGCGATGCGCTGGCCCTGGCGGACGAAACCGGCACAACCCCCAACACCGCCAACGTGCGGGGAGAGCGCAGCAAGGGCGGGTTCGGCATCAACATCCAGCAGCAGATCATCCCCGGGCTTGGCTTCTTCGCGCGGGCGAGCGCCAATAATGGTGGGGTCGAGGCCGACGAGTATACCGACATCAGCCGGTCGGTCTCCGCCGGCATCTCGGTCAATGGCAGTTTCTGGGACCGGCCGAATGACACGTTCGGCCTCGCCGTCGCGGCGAACACGATCTCCCCGGAGGCAGAGGCGTATTTCGCCAAAGGCGGGCTGGGCATCCTGATCGGTGACGGGCAGCTGGAGGATCCGGGGGCGGAGCAGATCCTCGAGACCTATTACAACATCCCGGTGTTCCGCTACACGAACCTCTCGGCGGATTACCAGTTCATCAACAACTCCGCCTATAACCAGCAGCGCGGCCCGGTCTCGGTCTTCCAGCTGCGGCTCAACATCCAAATCTAGCGGGGGGTCGCGCGGCGGCCTCCCTTTTTAAGGAAAGCGGCCGACAGCCGACGCCAGGTTATTTCTCTTTCGCCTTGTCTTTCAAACCCCCGGCGATGTTCTGCGCCTTGCCTTCAATTTTCTCGGCGGTTCCCTCGGACTTCAGCTTGGTGTCACCTGTCAGTTTGCCAGCGGCGTGCTTGACGGAACCTTTCGCCTGTTTGGTAGAGCCCTCGATACGGTCCTTGTTCATTATTCAACTCCTGTGGCTTGTGCGTCGTTCCTATGAGCCGCGAGAATGCTTTTAAGGGTGAGGAGACTCAGGCGCATGGTTGTTGGCGCTGTTGGTCAATGCATGTCCCCCTTGCGAAACGTCTTGGCCAAAGCCGGCCGTGGTATGGCAGGCGCTGAGCATCGGCGCGACGCCGAGCAATGTGGCGAGGATGAGCGTAAAGCGAAGCGACTTGGCCATCCATGAACTCCTGTCTGTTGCCGGCACCGCGTTTTGCGTCATTGCGCAGGTGCCTGCTTGTGTCGGACCACTGAAATTCGGACCACTGAAAACATCGGAATCAAACGAGGCCGATTCAACTGTTGATGCCGTACATTGCGCCTTTGACAGGCAAAACTCATGAAGCCTCAGGCGTCCAATGCATTTTAAATGCCGAGATCGGGCTCATGCGGCGCAGGCGTGGTGCCGTTCAGCGGCCGCGCCGCCGCCTCAGGGCGCGGACCCGTCTTCATTGGCGGCGAATGTCAAAAACACGCTTGTAGCCAGGTTACTGATTCGTGCGCGTATGCGTTGTCTGGGTCGTGATCGTTCCGGGAGTGCCGGGCGCGGGGAGTGGGGTCACCGTGGTCGCGGCCGGCGGCGCTGCGCCGGATTGCTCCGTGGTCGTGGTGGTCGTCGTCTCAGGTGTTGACGAGCCACACCCGGCAAGCGGGAGGAAGCCCGCCAGGATCGTGCTGCACAGCAGCATGCGGGCAGTTGTGAATGTCGTCATCATGATCTCCCTGTGCTCATTCAGTAGGATGTCGTCGTGGTCGTGGAATGTTTGGTGATCACCGGCGGGCGTCGCACCGTGGTGGTTGTCGTGCTTTCGCTGGCGGTGCCGTTCATGTTGCCGGAGGTGGTGCGGGTCGTACTGTATTCGTTCCCGTTGCTGTCCACGCCGCGTTGGGTTTCGGTGGTGCTCTGCGTACCTTGTGGCGGCGCGACCGGTGCTGGCGTCACCGCTGGGGACGTCGTGGTTGTGGTCGTTGTTTGCGACGTGGTCTGCGCCAGGGCAGTGCCAGCCACCAGCAGAAACGCAGACATCGTCGTCATCATCAAACCGTGCTTCATCTTATCAGTCTCCTGACAATTCCTGCATAGGTTCTCAGAACGGAAAAACCAATTCGCTGATATCAAATGATGGCGTTGCACCTCGCCACTTCATATATTGTTTTCTGTCTTTGTTGAAAAAGACATGGTGCTGTTAAACTGTCGTTACAAATTGAAAAACCTGCGGTATAATCAGGAAATTCCAAAATAACGCGCGAATTCATGTTTTCTGAAGGTGATGTCATGAATTCGTTAATCTCGTTGTGTAAAGTCTATGTGTCGTCGGGTCTATGGGTGACGCCTGTGTGAGGTAGCACGGAATGGCAGGTGCATTTTGGGTAATGAAGGGCAGGGGACAAGTGGCGGTGGTTTCGCGTATCTCTGCCAGGTGAATGGGTGAGGTGATGAGAAAGGGTGCGCGGGAGCAGGTTGACACAGCGCTGAAGTCCTATCGGCACAAGCGCCATTTTGAAGAAACGCGTGAACCGCGTGGCGCGTTGCCTGATCGGCGCGAGAGCGGCGCGCTTTATGTGGTCCAAAAGCATGATGCGCGACGTCTCCATTATGATTTTCGGCTCGAGCTTGAGGGGGTTCTGCTGAGCTGGGCGGTTGCGCGCGGTCCAAGTTATGACCCCAAACAAAAGAGGTTGGCCATACGGACCGAAGACCATCCTTTGGAGTACGGGCAGTTCGAAGGCACGATCCCGAAAGGAAATTACGGCGGGGGCACTGTCATGCTATGGGATACCGGGCATTGGACGCCCTTGGGTGACCCGCGTGAGGGCCTGGAGAAAGGCAAGCTGGCTTTCGAGTTGCATGGGAAGCGTCTGCGGGGGCGCTGGGCACTTGTGCGTCTGCGGCCACGGCCGAAGGACAAAAAAGAAAACTGGCTCTTGGTCAAGGAAAATGACGCGTTCGCCAACAGCCGTGCCGATCTTCTTGACTCGGAAACCACGAGCATCGTTTCCGGCCGGGAGATGGATGAGATTTCTCAGATAAAGGGCGACGCCGATGCAAAGTCTGGAATGCCCGATCTTCCAGATTTTGTTGAGCCAATGTTGGCCCGGCTCGTCGACCAGCCGCCCCGTGGCCGCGATTGGTTGTTTGAGATCAAATATGACGGTTACCGCGCACTCATCGCGACGGATCGGAAAAGGATTAAAATCTTTACCCGGTCTGGGGAGGATTGGACGCGGAAATTTAGGCCCGTTGCGGAGGCGGTTGCGGCATTGAAGTTGCCGTCTGTATTGCTCGATTCGGAGATTGTCGTTGTTGAGCCGTCCGGCCGGACCAATTTTGCCGCCTTGGCTGCCGCGCTGTCCGGCGCCAAAAAGCCGCTATCTTGTTTTGTCTTTGACCTGCTGTCACTGGAAGGCGAGGATTGGCGGATTCGTCCCCTTGCGGCCCGCAAAGCGCGGTTAAAGAAATTGCTCGGGACGCAGGAGGCAACGGCATCCGTGCAATATAGCGAGGTGTTTGAAGGCGACGGCGTCGCATTGTTGAAAGCCGCATGCGCGCACGAGCTTGAAGGCATCATGGCCAAACGGGCGGATAGCCCCTATCGCAGCGGTCGACATGGTGACTGGCTCAAAATAAAATGTGGTCATACGCAAGAGCTTGTTGTCATCGGCTTCGCAGGCTCTGAAAGGCGCCGCGCCTTTGCCTCGTTGTTGATGGCGGTGCAGGAACCAGACGGTTTGCGTTATGCCGGCCGCGTGGGGTCAGGGTTTTCGGAGGCGGTGTTGGAGCAACTGGGCCGGTGGCGAGATAACAACCTACGGCAGACGCCGCCCTGCAACGTTCCAGCAATCTGGCGACGGGGCGTCAGCTGGGTAAAGCCCGAACTCGTGGCCCAGGTGGCATTTGCCGGATGGACCCGGGATGGACTGATTCGTCACGGACGGTTTATCGGGCTGCGGGAGGATAAGAAGGCCACTGCGGTGAAACGGGAAATCCCGATGAAAACGAATCTCGACATAAACCTCACCCATCCGGAGAGGATTGTTTATCCTGATCTCGGCGTGACGAAAGCCGATGTCGCGGCCTATATTCAAGCCGCATCGCCGCTGATGCTTCCCCTTGTGGCAGGCCGCTTCATGACTCTGGTGCGGTGTCAAAATGGGACGGACAAACCCTGCTTTTTTCAGCGCCATTTGATGCCGGGATTTGGTAAGGCCTGGCACAGCGCGGAATTTTCCACCAAAGACGGGGATCGAAAATCCTTTATCTATTTTGATGAGCCGGAAGCCTTGTTGGCCGCAGTGCAAATGGGCGTTCTCGAGTTTCATATATGGGGCGCGCGGCGCACCGCGCCTGAGAAACCGGACCGGATGGTGTTTGACCTCGATCCCGATCCATCCGTTGCCTTTGACGCCGTAAAGGCAGCCTCATTTCGTATGCGCGACGTTCTGGGCGCTTTGGGCTTGCAGAGTTTGCCACTCTTAAGCGGCGGGAAAGGGATCCATGTGGTTGTGCCATTGGTGCCCTCGCATGAATGGCCGATGGTGAAGGAGTTCGCGGCCGCCCTGGCGGCGCGCTTGGTCGCGGATGCTCCGGACCAATTCATTGCGACAATGAGCAAGGCGAAGCGCAAGGGGAAAATTTTTATTGATCATTTCCGGAATGAAGTCGGTGCAACGGCCATCGCGCCTTTTTCCCCGCGGGCGCGGCCGGATGCCGCTGTTGCATGGCCGGTCAGCTGGGCAGAATTGGAAAAGATCGAAACCGCAAACGCCATGAGCCTCCGGGCGGCGAAAGCGGCGATCGAGAAGGGGGCAAATTCTTGGGCGGGCTATGATAAACTGTACCGAACTTTGTCGGTGGCCGCGATAAAGGCCATATCCCCTTCGTCATAACCAGGCTGAGCTCAGTCAGGCAAGCCAAGGGGAAGGCCTCTTTTTGATTCGTTTGGGCCGTGCTGGTTTCACTGCCACCGGCCCAGTTTCGAAAAAGTTTTTGCGCCGCTTTTTTCAAAAAGCGGCCGCTTTCTTTGTCCGGCAGCACCTCGAGGACGAGTCAGCGCCGAAAGATGGTCGCGATGCATTTTTTGAGCTGTTCGAGGGTGAATGGCTTCGTTAGAATGTGCACGTTCGGTGGCAGATCATCTTTGCCGAAAATCGCGCCGTGCGCGTGGCCGGTAATAAACAAGACCTTCAGACCGGGCCTCAAGAGCAGCCCAGCGTCGGCGAGTTGCCGGCCGTTCAGGCCTCCGGGCAAGCCGATATCGGTAATCAGCAAATCGAGTTTTTGTTCCGTCTCCAGGCATTTCAGGCCGGACAGACCGTCTTCCGCTTCAATGTAGCGGTATCCCAGATCCGCCAATGTTTCGGTAATGAGCATGCGTATGAAGGGCTCATCGTCAACCACCAAGACGGTTTCATTTTCGAAGGCGTGGTGGCCGACCGGGCCAAGGCTCGGCTGAGTCGACTCGTTCTCGCCGCTATAGCGTGGAAGGCATAAATGAACTTGCGTGCCCTGTCCAATTTCGGACTCGATCCAAACTTTTCCGCCGGATTGATGCGCGAAGCCGTGGATCATGCTCAGCCCTAAGCCGGTGCCTTCGCCCAACGGTTTTGTGGTAAAAAATGGTTCAAAAGCGCGTTCGATAACTTCCTTCGGCATGCCGGTGCCGGTGTCGGTGACAGATATGATCACCCAGTCCCCAGCTGGGAGATCGTGCTCATTTTCGGGCTGCGAGTCTGAAGGCCAATTTCGCGCGGTAATGGTGAGTCGCCCGCCATCTTGCATCGCATCATGTGCATTGATGCAGAGATTGAGCAGGGCGTTCTCCAGCTGGTTGGGATCGACCAAAATTGCCCAGACATTCTCGGGGATGCGCACGGAAAGTTCGATGGTGGGACCGGCCGTGCGGCGGAGGAGGTCCTCAAGCCCGGAAACGAGCCGGATGATATCGACAGGTTTGGGGGTAAGTGTTTGCCGCCGGGAAAAAGCGAGTAGCCGGCTGGTCAGGGCCGCGGCTCTCTTCGCCGAGCCCTGGGCGATGTCGATGTAACGGTCGAGTTCCTTGATGCGGCCTTGGGCCAGACGGGTTTCGATGAGTTCCAGACTTCCCAAGATGCCTGTCAGGAGGTTATTAAAATCGTGGGCGATACCACCGGTCAATTGCCCGATGGCTTCCATTTTCTGCGCCTGGAACAGCGCTTCGCGCGCTTCTTCTAAGGCGCACCTGGTTTCTTTCTGTTCAGTGACGTCCCGGGTGATTTTCGCAAAGCCGATGATTTCTCCCGACTTATCCCGGATCGGGTCGATCATGACATTGGCCAAGAACCGGCGGCCATCCTTGCGGATGCGCCATCCTTCCCTCTCGAACCGCCCTTCTCGCACGGCCGTCTCCAGGGCGCGCGCCGGCAATCCGGCGCGAAGGTCTTCATCCGTATAAAAATTGGAAAAGCTCCGGCCGATGATTTCTTCAGGGCGGTAGCCGTAGATCCTCTGGGCGCCAAGGTTCCAATTGACCACCCTGCCATCGGGAGACAGCATATAGATCGAATAGTCCGAGACCCCTTGCACCAGAATTCTGAATTGCTGTTCCTCGCACCGAAGCGCCTCTTCGGCACGCTTTTTTTCTGTGAGGTCCCTGGTGACTTTCGCATAACCGGCAATATTTCCGTCAGCCGTCTTGATCCGGTCGATGATCACATGGGCCCAGAACCGTGTGTTGTCTTTGCGGACGCGCCATCCCTCCGTTTCAAATCGCCCGTCTGCGGCGACGATTTGCAGAACACGCGCCGGCATGCCGGCTGCTTGGTCTTCCGGCGTATAGAAGAGCGAAAAATGCTTGCCGATGATTTCCGAGGCGCGATAACCGTGGAAGCGCTGTGCGCCTGGATTCCAGGTGGTCACGAGGCCGTCAGGGTCGAGCATGAAAATGGCGTAATCTGTTACCGAGTCGACCAGAAGCCGATAGCGATGATCGTCCATGAGCGATGGCTCAACGTGATGGGCATCGGTCATGGCTGCTCCAGCTCCATAAGGATCACGCGCGTCGACAATGCCATTGTTTTCAACCCTTGCAGGCCATTTCGTGATCACCTGTAATCCCGGGTGACGAGGTCGAGGCCATCGCGTACGTTGCGGATCGCGCCTTGTCGACTTTCTAATTTTTCATACTCTCTTTCCCGACCATTCGCACGCTTTTTTATCCCCCGGTGAGGCCGAGCCCTGAACGCCTGACGCGGGCAAATGAAGGTTTTACCGCCGTTTGGATCGCGCGGTTGCGCATGCGTTGCCATTGAACTCACGTCGTCAATACCCAATATTACGTACCCAAAATTGCTATTTTTCCCGTACATCGCGAGGAGCGAACACGATGCGCATTTTGCTGATCGAAGATGACAAAAACGTCGCGGCTTTCGTACGAAAGGGACTGCGTGAAGCCGGGCATAATGTCATCCACGCCGACTGCGCGCAGACGGGCCAGGATCGCGCCGATAGCGGGTCCTACGACGTCATCATTCTGGACCGGATTCTGCCGGACGCCGGCGATGGTCTGGAATTTTTGACGAATTTGCGGGCGCAGCGGAATGAAACGCCGGTGCTGATTCTGTCCGGCCTGGGCGAGACTTCGAACCGCGTTTTCGGGCTGACAGCGGGTGGGGATGACTATTTGGCCAAGCCGTTTGCTTTTGCCGAACTGCTCGCACGGGTTGAGGCGCTGGGTCGGCGGGGGAAGGGGCAGCCGGAGCCACCCCGCGCCACCTGATCGCAACCGTGCGTGCCGCGCATGAGCATCAATGCTTCGATGAGGGCCGACGCGTGGGCCAAACCGCCGGGCGCGGAATTGCATGATCACGGCAGCGCGCCCGCCAGCTGCTGCACCTGGTGGACCACGCTTTGCAGGCTATATGGTTTGCTCACCAATAGGGGGGTCGGGATCATTCCCTTGGTCCGGTCTGCCGCACGATGCAGATACGCGGAGATAATCATGACGGGCATGTTTGCGTGTAGATGCCGGGCGTTCCGCGCAAGATCGACGCCGTCCAACTTGCCGGGCATCTGCACATCCGTTAGAAGAATATCAACCTTCGCATGACCGGACAGAACCCGCATGGCCTCGTCGGCGTTTCGTGCTTCCACGACGTCAAGGCCAGCGTCGCGTAACACTTCCGCCAAGAGCTCCCGGATCGGGATCTCGTCATCGACGAGCAAAATCCGTGCGTGTGTCATTCTCCTCCGTGCGTGGATCATTCTCCTCAGTTGCGTCCGATCAGTGCCAAAACGCTAACGACATGTCTCAAAGCTGGTCATCTGCGTTTGGGTAACGTTTGATTGCCGCGCCTTGCGCGGAATTCGAAGGCGCCGCGGCCAAACCGCCGTTGCGCCATCGCTCGAGCATCGCTTCCTTGGACGGCTTGCTCTCGCTCAGGCGCGCCGCGATCAGGCGGTCAATCACGGCGCGGCGAAGTTCAGATTCAGTTTTTGGCATCGTCATGGTACCTCAAAGTCCTAGGAACGGCATGGGCGCCACCGAGCTTGTCGGTTGATTGCCCTTCTGATGGCTTAATGGCACGGGAGCCCCTTCTTCAGCCAAGCCAACCTCCCGGTCCATGCTTCGGTAATGTTGCCATGACGTTCTCCATTCTTTCTTTGCATCACATGGCGTCGCAAAAGCCGGCCTACAAGTTAAGTTTTGCGTAAGAGCTGTTCATAAAAGTGACGGCGCCAAAGTTACTGCCGCTAATCATCAATGGCGAAGGCCTGATTTTACAGAAAATCCAATAACTATTAACTTGTAGGAATTTGCCGGAATGTCTAAAAATACGGCCGTGATCATTTGGTCACGGGAAGACAAACCAGCCATATTTTAACCCTCGGCCCTATACCCCCAAGCCAACGTGACTTGGGGGTTTTTTGCTGTGTTTTTTTGCACAAAGGCACATCCGCGGAAGGTCGATGGGCAGAAAAGTTGACACCAGATTCAAGCTGACCAACGTCGCTGAATTGGTCAAACAAGGCCATCAAGAATAAGGACAAAGGCGCCTACCAGGGAATGGTGTTGCCTTTATAATCCAAGAAGTGATGTCCGCCGGTGCCGGCTTTGGCCTCCAGCACATCAACAATGCCGGAGACGCTGGTTTCCACGTCGATATCCGCGCTCGCACCGCCCATATCGGTACGCACCCATCCAGGATGCATGTTCAACACTGTGATGTCGGACCGTGGCATTCCGGCGACGAAGTTGCGTGTCAGCGAATTCAGCGCCGCCTTGCTGGCACTGTATAGGCTCGAGATGCCCGTGGTGTTGGCATCCACGCTACCGAGGATCGAGGACATGAACGCGAGAATGCCCGTCTCGGGTCTAAGGTTCGGCAGAAGCCTGTGGGCCAGACGGACAGGAGAGACCGCGTTGGTCATGATGAGATGCGCGATGTCCTCGCTGCCCACGGTTTCGACGGTCTTCCCTTCCGGGGCGCTGACGCCGGCAACGATGAAGATGACGTCGAAAATTTTTCCCTCGAGACGGCACATGAAGGCGTCGATCATTGACAGATTGTTGATGTCGAGCGTGTCCATGGTGACGTGCCCGTGATAGGCTTCATACGCATCGGCCCCGGCTCCCCGCACGGAGCGTACCGTGCCGGTCACATCCCAGCCCCGTTTCAATAATTCCAAGCTCAAGCCACGCCCCAGCCCGCGTGAGGCGCCGATGATCAATCCGGATTTGCTTTGGATCTCGTCGCTCATTTCATGCGCCTCCGCTTCCATATGCTTCCGCTCAGGGTGGCGATGCGTCTTGACGCCGGGCGCCATGATGATTGTTGGGGACCCGATGGCAGAATTCGGCGGAGACCAATAATCTACGTACAATGCCGCCGTTTTTTCGAAAAGACGAGCAAGGCTTTTCGGAATAATTTAATTTTTCAGCAACCGCTCAGAACATATTGAAATCGGATGGAGCCGTGGAAACAGCCGGCAGGGGTAGGCGATCCTTAAAGTGGCTTGGCGCAAGGTTTTGCGATGAGGCGCAGCCATCACAGGCCAGATAGCGGTCATACTCGTTCAGTCTCCCGCCGCCGTCCTCAAGGCGCTCTTGCCTCGAAGAAGTACGGCTTTGCTAGGGCGCGGCTCATGAGAAGGATAGCAGTTCAGCGAAGCCATGAGTTCGCCAAAGATTATGTCAGCAAAATAGGGAAGTTTTAATTCGATGACCAATTTATTTTGCGTTTCTTTGGTCCATTTCAACCATACGAAGCCCGCAGCATGCGGAAGCGCAACGGAAAGGAATGGAGGAGACAGAATGAGCCAAACAACACCTTCGGGAACAGGACATGAAAGTGAAACGCCCACGATGATCGCCGCCAGCAAAGTCAATGGGACAAGGGTTTGCAATCCGGCTGGGGAGTCGTTGGGATCCATTCACGACGTGATGTTGGACAAGCAAAGTGGCCATGTAACCTATGCGGTCATGTCGTTCGGTGGCTTTCTTGGCGTCGGCGAAAAATATCATCCATTGCCATGGCATCAGCTCACATACAACGAGGAATATGATGCCTATGTGGTGAATTTAGATAAACGCACGCTCGAGAATGCGCCGTCGTATAGCACTTCGGATGTCTTTGACTGGTCGGGTCATGGGCGCGATATCGACAGGTACTACGGCGAGCAGAGGTCGCCGCTGATATAGTGGCTATCGAAGCCAACAGGGAAGCCCCGGCGCGAGTCGGGGCTTTCTGTTTTGTCGGCGGCGGTTGCGGCGTCGCTTTGCGGAACCGTATGTGAAGCGGTCTGGCCTTCCTTCTTATTAAATGATCGAATTGTCGATCGCTTTCGTTGCGGACAAGGTCGGTATGAACGATGTCAAAGCAGCTCGGAAACAGGATCATTTTCTGAGTCACAAACCGCAACAGTTATGGCAACTGAAAGGATAAAACCGAGATGGCTCAAAATCAAAACCCTGGAAATTTTGCAAACGATCGCGCGAAAGCTTCTCAGGCTGGCCACAAGGGCGGACAGCACAGTTCGGGAAATTTCGCCCAGGACCGTGAGAAGGCCGCTGAAGCGGGACGGAAAGGCGGACAGCACAGCGGTGGAAATTTCGCCGAGCATCGTGAAAGAGCGTCTGAGGCTGGCCACAAGGGTGGGCAGCGCAGCTCGGGAAATTTCGCTCAGGACCGTGAGAAGGCCTCTGAAGCGGGACGAAAAGGCGGATCGAAATGACCTGCGGGATGGGCGGTCAAAGATCGCCCGTCACCGTGGATTATGCGGTTCGCCATGGTGGAGGCTGTTGATTGTATCGACGCAGGCATTCTTATCGCCCAGCCCCAAGCGAATCGTTGGGAGTACTGCCAGCGGCGGAAACAGGATCCCGAGCGCCGCAGCTGGCCCGGCCCGGGCGGCGAGGGGACCAGCGGCAGGCGCCACGCTCGGGTGCTTGAGAGAGCCGCTGATGTTGATCGGTGTCGACAGAGAGCCGATCGAAACATGCGTCGCTTGAGTGCGTAACTGCAGGGCCAGCTGTTCGTTCGCGAGGTTTACGGTCCCGCTGCCCAGGATATTGGCGGCCTTGGTGGCAATCAGGAACGTCTTGGTGTCGAGCACCCCGTTGGTGAGTACGAAATCGGCGACCAGGCACTGGATATTGGTCTTGACCGGAATGCCGAGGGCGGAGAGCACGGCATCGCCCATTTGCAGCCCGACAAGGTCCACGAGCAAGGCGCTAACGCCACCGCCATTCTCGAGAAACAGCGTGGCATGACCATTGCCATGGCCAAGAAGCTGCGCCGTGGAGTCGCCCGTACCGGTGAGATGGGCAGACCCGCCGACTGTACCATTGCCGGCAAATGTATGGGTTGCGGCCATCAACCGGGACAGCGGCAGGCGCTGGAAGTCGATGTTTGCCTTGGTGCGCAGGCCGCCAGCCGCCGGATCGAGTGTGACATTGCCGGCGATGGTCCCGGTTCCCACCGCGAAGTTCAGGGGATCGACCGTAATATGGCCCTGTTTGATCACCACATGCGTGACAAAATTGTCGAGCGGTATATTGCGGTTGATGATGCGCGCGCCGCGATAGCGCAAATCAACATCCATGGACTTGATCTCCGGAACGTTGAATTTGCTCCGCGGCAGGACGTTGGGGCGCGCATTGGCTTCTGCCACCTTGGCCCGGGTTGCCGCGGTTTGGCCTGGTGTGGTTGTTTTGCCCGGCACGCCGCCGAGCACGCCGACGAGGTCGGCGAGATCCACGTGGTGCGAGCTGACATCGCCGGTAATGGTCGGCCTTGGCGCGGTGAGGACCTCGCTGATTGTGCCCTCCAGGTCAGATGAACCCATGCGCCCGTAAAAATTTTTGAAGCGGATCGCAGATCTGGAATAGTCAACGTGGCCCGTGAGGCTGAAGGGCGGGGTCACCGGAGCCGGCATGCCACTCAGCTGGTACAGATTCGCCATGTTCTGGCCCGAAAGGGACAGTTGCAAATGTGCCCCGGAAAGATGTTCCGGGTCGTTGATTGTGCCGACCAGATGGGCCCGCGTGGTGCCGTTTCGCACTTGCAAATCGATCGGATACGGGATGGAAGGGTTGCGCAGCGTGAGCAGGGCGCCGCCGATGAAATGGCCGGTGACCGGCGCACCCGCGTAAGACCCATGCGCGTCCGCCACGATCTCGCCACCGGTAAAAAGCTTGTTGCCTGCCGGCGCGGGCCGGGTCTGGATCGCAATATCGAAATTCGCCTTGTAGCTCGGCATGACGACCGAAGCGGTGCCGTGGTTAATGATCAGTTCGCCGATCTTGGGGGGATGCGCGCGCCGATTTGGCGGGGCCATATGCAGCGTGTAGTTGTTGCGTCGATCGGGAAGTTCACGTGCTGAGATTTCAGGATGGTCGATCACGATCCGGGTAAGCGAGAGGGTATGGTGGTGGATATAATCCAGCACCGCCACGCTGACACGAAGCTGGTCAATCCGCATCAAGGGCGGTTCATCGGGCGGAAAATTTTGCGGATTTCCGATGGTGATGCCGCGTGCGGTGACGATTGTGGTCCGGCCGAAGCGGACGCCCACATGCTCGATGCTGACCTTGCGGCCAATCGCCGCGGAGGCCCTGGAGTCGATAAACGGGATGAACCAATCCCAATTCCAGAAGATGACCAAAAGAAACACCAGAATTGCCAATGGAAACAAAAACCAGAGCCAGGACCTGAACCTGCCGCGCATGCGCCCGTTCCTCCTGTTGACGCTGTCAGCGTTGGGCTACTCCGAGGCGTTAGCGGAGGGGTTAGGGCCCCCCGCGGCCTCGCTTTGTCCGGTCTCGTTCGCAATCGCCTGACCGGTCGCCACGATGAAAATCTCCACCCTCTCGCCGGCTTTACCGAGGACCGTCGCCATTTCGCGCGCGTCCTTCAGGTTTAAGCAAGTCATTCCGAACGTTTTTCCGTTCCTGCGAATGCCATATTCCGGGCCGGGTGAAGCGAAAACATGTCCTTGCATCGTGATATTGCTCCGACATTCTGGTCGCCGGTTATGCTCCGGCAGGTCGTGCTGACCGGTCGGCAGGCCAACTGCCGGCCGGTCGGCGACCGGGACATTATGAAGCGGTTGTCTCCTGTTTTTGGGCAGCCTCGATCATTTGCAGATGCTCTTGCAGGGTCGGCAAATTCGCGGCGGCGAACTTTTTCAGATCAGGGTCGGTGCCGCTTTCTGCTTGGGTCCGGAACAACTTGATCGCCCGTTCATGCGCGCGCCTCTGATCGCGAAGATAAAGCCGGTCGAACGAAGCCCCGCTCGTTTCCTTCAGCTGGGCCAGTTGCGCGGCCTGCGCGTTCGTGGTCGAACTCGGAACGGTGATGCCCATTGTTTGCGCCAGGCTGGTCAACTGCTGGTTGATCTTTGTATGGTCGGCCACCATCCGCGCCCCGATCTTCTGAACCGCTCCGGTGCCCTTGCTTTGCGCCAGCTGACCTTCCTGCACCTCCGAAAGTCCCGACTGGGCAGCGGCATGGAGAAAGTGCTTATCCTGGGTGCTCAAATGTGCCGAAGTCGCGGCGGCGCCTGTGGTTCCGGCTTGGGTTCCGCCTTGGGCAACAGCGACCGCCGGCAGAAACACCGAAACGGCCGCGATCATCAAACTTTTGCGGAGGGCCGAGGGCCTCGACCACGCAATGCTGTGCTCTGGTGTCACGGTCTTAAGCATTTTTTGGATCCTTTACCTGATACTTTGTAAGGAGACGTTCCTTCAAGAATGCGGGTCTGGTCGGCGTGATCAGACAGGAAGGCAGGTCGGATGCCGACGGTACGAATGCAAGCTGAAAAGCTTAGAAGTCGGGCGTTTAATGCAATGATTATAAACGACGGAGGCGGGCGGGTCCTAAAAAGCGAAAAATGGACCGCCCTCGGGGCGACTGACCAACCGCAAAGAAGGCGCGCCCGTGTCCGTCAGCGCTGTTGGGGGAGGAATCATGCGCGTCGTCGATGAGTCCCCTTTGGAGCGGGACGAACGTCAGGTTTGGCTTTTGAGTTTCGGCGCTCTCTCGATGCCGGCGGAGCCTCGGCGGATTCGGCCAGGCTCTTCCTAAGGGCCGCGACCAGATCGATGACGTTGCTCGGGACAGGCTGTTCTTCCGGCGGTGAGATCAAGTGGCCACCGGCGGCTTTCGTGTCGATGAGCGCGCGCAGTTTGGTCTCGTAGCGGTCTTCCAGGTCTGCCGGATCATATTTTCGGGATTGCCGCCGGATTAATTGCATCGCGAGGTCGATCATCTCCGGGTCGGTTTTGATCGCGCTCACCTCATCGAACATGTCTGCCGCGCTATTGATGTCTCGCTGCTCATAAAGCGTATGGGCCATGAGCCCGCCATCCATGGGGCGCAGCGCAATCGTTCGTTCGCGCTGGGAAATGACGACGCGGGACAGCCCGACCTTGCCGGTCCGGATGATGGCTTCCCGCAGCACTGCGTAAACATCTTCCCCGGCTTTTCCGTCGGGCGTCAGGTAGTAACAGGACTCATAATAAATGGGATCGATGTCCACCGCATCGACGAACTTGTCGATCGTCATGATCGACGAACTTTCGACTTTGACGCTCTGAAAATCCTCATCGGTTATGATCACGTACCTATCCTTGGAAACCTCATAACCTTTGACGAGGTCGGCGCGGTTGAGGGGGGTTCCTGTCACGCTGTCTTGTGTGATCATCTTAATCCGGTTTCCCGTCTGCGGATTGATCAGATGGAAGCGCAATCCAGCGCGTTCATGCCGCGCGTTGAACAGAGCAACGGGGCAGGAGACCAGTGCAATACGGAGGTGTCCGTGCCAAATGGGCCGCGGCGCCATGGTCGATACTCCCGAGTTTTGCGTCTGCAGTAGCCCTGGGCCGCTGCTTCACAAAGTCCTCTCCGACGGCAAAATATCCGTTGTCGTCAGAACTTTCAGAAATTCCCGGTTAAAGGCCGGGAGATCGCCTGGCTTACGCGAAGTGACCAGCTTGCCGTCGATCACGACTTCTTGGTCGACCCAGGTCGCCCCGGCATTGCGCAGATCTGTCTGCAATGAGGGCCATGAGGTCATCTTCTTGCCCTGCACGGCCCCCGCCTCGATCAAGGTCCAGGGGCCATGGCAGATGGCTGCGATCGGCTTGTCCGCATCGGAAAAATCCTTGATGAAGGAAATGGCCATTCTGTCGAGCCGCAGCTCATCCGGATTGGCGACGCCGCCGGGTAGAACGAGCGCGTCGAAATCTTTCGCGCTGGCCTTCGAGAGCTCAAGGTCGACCTTAATTTTTTGAGCTTTTTCGTGGTGGTTCATACCCTGAATTTCGCCGCCATGCGGCGCGAGAACCTGCACTGTGGCGCCTGCGGCGCGCAGCGCGTTTACCGGCTCCACAAGTTCCGTCAGTTCAAATCCATCTGTTGCCAGAACGGCGATTTTGTACGAATTGGCTTGAGACATTCTGCATTCCTCCCACAAACGTCCAGTGGCTGAGATTATCGGGAATTTGTACGCAACGCGGTGCATCACAACCTTAGTGAATGTATCGTCATGTCGATGTCATAAGAAATTCAGAGTCGGCCTTCGAAATTGCATCGGAACCAATTGCGAGAGATAAGCTTATTGAAAATCAGTAACAAATAAGCGGTGGAGTTGAACCGGTCGAGAAGGGGCCAATCTTAAATCGTATGGTCCTGGTGAACGCACCCCCGCCTGAGATGAAGGAGGCCGCTCAGCTTGAGCCTCCCGCCGGCGTGCCGGCCGGCCCGCTGGTCTGGGACGAGGCCGGCACGGGACGCGTGGTGATCGTCTCCAACCGTGTGCCCTCGCCGAGCGAGCAGGGGGCGGTGGCCGGCGGCTTGGCGGTGGGGGTGGCGGATGCCACGACCAAGGGGTCGATGTGGTTCGGCTGGAGCGGCCGCCGGGGCGAGGAGACCTCAAAGGAGGCCAGCATCGTGCTCTCCGAAGCCGGCGTGACCTTCGCGACGATCGATATCGCCGAGCGCGACTACCAGCGCTTCTATAACGGCTTCTCCAACGGCGCGCTGTGGCCGCTGCTGCATTACCGCACCGGCCTGCTCCGCTTCAACCGGGCGGATTATCAAGCCTATCGCACCGTCAACCGCGCCTTCGCCCGGGCCTTGCTGCCGCTGCTGCGGCCCGACGACCTGATCTGGATCCACGACTACCAGCTGATGCCCCTGGGCATGGAGCTGCGGGCGCTCGGCGTGGAAAACCGCATCGGCTTTTTCCTGCACGTGCCGTTCGTGCCGCCCTCCTTC
>DATJHR010000031.1:0-4609 GCA_035493735.1 Acidocella sp. | reverse complement strand
GCGCATAGGCATCGATGCGCCCGAGCGGGTTTTCGGCGCTTCTGTGCCAGCGCGGGGTGGCCATGATCATAAACGAATTTTTTTGCTTCCACCCCCACTTGATCTCCGAGTGAAGTCTGGTCTATATGCCCGCCACCGGTTCGGGGCTATAGCTCAATTGGTAGAGCGCCTGCATGGCATGCAGGAGGTCAGCGGTTCGATTCCGCTTAGCTCCACCAACCGACCTTCCGAAAATCCTTCTTTTCGACTGCCAAGACGAAACCATGCGTCCGAAGGGCGGTGCCGTTCCAACGATGCTGGCACCGTTGGAACGATGCGCCCCGCGACGCGCCGAACTCAGGCGACGGTCAGCTTCACATCGATTGTTTTATGGATGGCGTTGGAATAGGGGCAGACGATATGCGCCTTCTGCACCAGATCTTCGAGCAGGGGCTTGTCGATGCCCGGGGCGGAAATGGTCAGCGCCGCGGTGAGGCCGAATCCGGTGCCGTCATCGCGTGGGCCGATGCCGATCTCGGCGGACACTTTCGCGTCCGGCGGCACAGTCACTTTTTCCTTGCCGGCGACGAATTTCAGCGCGCCGAGGAAACAGGCGGAATAGCCGATGGAGAAGAGCTGCTCCGGATTCGTACCCGGCCCGCCATCGCCGCCCAGTTCCTTGGGTGTGCTGAGCTGCACCGAGACCCTTCCGTCATCGCTCGCACCTTCGCCGGTGCGGCCGCCGGTGGCATGGCCGTGTGCATAATATAAGGGCTTCATTTTTTGTTCTCCGTTGTTGTGCCAGACCGGATGTGGTCCGGTCAGGCGGCACAATCAACCGAGTCAGCCCGGTTTTGCCAGGCTCAGCGCAACCCGGCGCAGAACGCCGCGATTCGCTCGCAGGCGCGGGCCAACACCGCCTCGCTGGTGGCGGTCGACAGGCGGATATGCGGGCTCATGGCAAAGGCCGAACCCTGCACCACCGCCACATGCGCCTCGTTCAGCAGCGCCATGGCGAAATCGTCGTCGCTGAGGATTTTGGCGCCGCCCGGCGTGGTCTTGCCGATGCAGCCGGAAATCTCCGGGAACACATAGAATGCGCCGTTCGGGCGGTGGCAGGAAAGGCCCGGCGCATCACGCAGCCACGCCAGGACCAGATCGCGCCGTGTCTGATAGGCGGCGCGGCGCTCCGCTACATAATCCTGCGGGCCTTCCAGCGCCGCCAGGGCCGCCGCCTGGCCCACCGAGGAGACGCCGGACGTGGCGGTGGCCTGGACCACGGTCAGTGCCTTGATGAGCGCCGCTGGGGCGGCACAGAACCCGATGCGCCAGCCGGTCATGGCATAGGTTTTCGACACGCCGGTCATGGTCACGCAGCGCTCGGCGAGGTCCGGCGCCACTGCCGCCAGGGTGGCGTAGCGGAAATCGTCGAACAGCAGATGCTCGTAAATATCGTCCGACAGCACCCAGATATCGGGGTGGCGGCGCAGCACCTCGGCGAGGGCGATGAGCGCGGCGGCGTCGCAGGCCGCGCCCGAAGGGTTGTTCGGGTAGTTCAGCAGCAACAGACGGGTGCGCGGGGTGATCGCGGCTTCCAGCGCCTCCGGCTGGAGCACGAAATTCTCGTCCTGCCGGCACGGGACGAACACGGTGCGGCCGCCGGCGAATTGCACGGTCTGCTCATAGCCGGCCCAGGCGGGGGCGGGGATGATCACCTCGTCGCCCTCGTCGATCACCGCCATGATGACGTCGAAAATCGCCTGTTTGCCGCCATTGGTGACCAGGATGTTCTGCAGCGGCACGTCGAGCTTCTGGTCGCGCAGATATTTTTTTGCGATCGCCGCCTTCAGCGCCTCGGTGCCGGCGAGCGGCGGATATTTGGTCTCGCCGCGCCGCGCCGCCTCATAGGCTGCTTGGGTCACATGGTCGGGGGTCGGAAAATCCGGCTCGCCGAGCGAGAGGGAAATGACATCCTTGCCTTCGGCGCGCAGCGCGCGGGCGCGCGCGGCCATGGCGAAAGTGGCGGCAAGCTGGGTACGGCCGATACGGGCGGAAAGAGCGGGCATGGCCGGAATAAGCCATGACGCCTGGGCTCAGGCAAGAAAGCGGTGGCGCTGATCAATAATGATAGACCGGGGCGCCGAAGCCGCCGAACAGCCAGACCACGATCAGCACGATGATGATGAGGCCGAGCAAGCCTCCGGAACCGTAGCCGCCGTAAGAGCGGTGGGCATAATACCCGCCGGTGCCGCCGAAAATCAGCACCAGGAGCAGGATGATCAGAAGCAGGGTCATGTTTCTCCCCCGAAAGTTTTTCAGCCCGTTGGTTTTACTCACATTGGTAAGCGAAGCGGCGGAGCAAAATTCCGGGCTATTAAATCGTTGTTACAGCCAGACCAGCCTTGCGGTGATTGCTGGGTTGAATTGCCTGATAGGCCGGGCTGGGGGTATGACCCTCCGCGCACTCACAAACTGGCGAATCGAGGAAAACCAATGGCTGAGAATTTCGACGTTATCGTGATCGGCGCCGGGCCCGGTGGCTATGTCTGCGCCATTCGCGCGGCCCAGCTGGGCATGAAGGTCGCCTGCGTCGAAAAGCGGGTCACTTTGGGCGGCACCTGCCTGAATATCGGCTGCATCCCCTCCAAGGCGCTGCTGCAATCCTCGGAAAACTTTCATCAGATGTCGCATGACATGAAGGATCACGGCATCATGATCGGCGAGGTCAAGTTGGACCTGGCCCGGATGCAGGCGCGCAAGGGCGAGCTCGTGACGGCCAACACCAAGGGCGTAGAGTTCCTGTTCAAAAAGAACAAGGTCACCTGGATCAAGGGCGCCGCCGCCTTCACGGGGGCGAACACGATCGAGGTCGAGGGCAAGGCTTACAGCGCGAAATCCATCGTCATCGCCACGGGGAGCGAGTCCATCCCGCTGAAGGGGGTGGACGTCGACGAAAGGCGCATCGTCACCTCCACGGGCGCGTTGGAGTTGGACAAGGTGCCCGGCCACATGGTTGTGATCGGCGGTGGCGTGATCGGGCTGGAGCTGGGCAGCGTGTGGCGCCGCTTGGGCGCCGAGGTCACGGTGATCGAGTTCCTCGACCGCATCACCCCGGGCATGGATAACGAGATCTCGACCGCCTTCCAGCGCGTGCTGGCCAAGCAGGGCTTCAAGTTCAAGCTCGGCCACAAGGTCACCGCCGCCACGACCACCAATGAAGGTGTGACGCTCACCGTCGAGCCCGCCAAAGGCGGTGCGGCGGAGCAGATCAAGGCGGATGTCGTGCTGCTGTCGATCGGACGCTATGCCTATACCGAGGGGTTGAACCTCGCGGCGGCGGGCGTGGAAACCGACGAGCGCGGCCGCGTGAAGATCGACGCGCATTTCGCCACCAACGTGCCCGGCGTGTACGCGATCGGCGACGTGATTGCCGGGCCGATGCTGGCGCACAAGGCCGAGGATGAGGGCGTGGCGCTGGCCGAGCGGCTGGCCGGGCAGGCGGGGCATGTGAATTACGACGCGATCCCGAGCGTGGTTTACACCTGGCCGGAGGTTGCCTCGGTCGGCAAGACCGAGGAGGAGCTGAAGGCCGCCGGGGTGGCGTATGTGGTCGGCAAGTTCCCTTTCACCGCCAACGGCCGCGCCCGCGCTTTGGGCGCCACCGACGGCTTCGTCAAAATTCTCGCGGAGAAAGGGACGGACCGGCTGCTCGGCGCGCATATCCTCGGGCCCGACGCCGGCACGCTGATCGCCGAGCTGACCACGGCGATGGAGTTCGGCGCTTCAGCCGAGGACGTGGCGCGCATCTGCCATGCGCATCCGACGTTAAGTGAAGCCGTGAAGGAAGCCGCTCTGGCGGCGGACGGGCGGGCGCTGCATATTTAAGAGCATGACCGAACTGATCCGCCTAGGCGTCAACATCGACCATGTCGCGACCCTGCGCAACGCGCGCGGGGGCGTGCATCCGGACCCGCTGATCGTGGCCAAGGCGGCCGTGGCGGCGGGGGCGGACGGCATCACCATCCATTTGCGCGAGGATCGCCGGCATATCCGCGACGAAGATGCCGCGCGCATCCGCGCCTGGAACGGTGCGCCGGTGAATCTGGAAATGGCCGCGACCGACGAGATGGCGGCGATCGCCTGCCGGCTGAAGCCGCATGCCGTGTGTATCGTGCCGGAGCGGCGCCAGGAGGTGACTACCGAAGGCGGGCTGGACGTGGTGGGCCATCGGGCCGCGCTGACGCCTATCATCGCCCGGCTGAATGCGGCGGGGATCCGCGTCTCGCTGTTCATCGACCCGGACCCGGCGCAGGTACGCGCCAGCGCCGAGGTCGGAGCCGCGGTGGTCGAGCTGCATACCGGCGCCTACGCCAATGGCAAACTAGGCGAGCTGGAACATTTGACGGCGGCGGCGCGGCTCGCCGAAGAGGTGGGGCTGGAATGCCATGCCGGACACGGGCTGACCTTCGCCAATGTCGGCCCGATCGCGGCCCTGCCGCAGGTGCGCGAACTGAATATCGGCCATTTCCTGATCGGCGAGGCGCTGCTGATGGGGCTGCCGGCGGCGGTTCAGGAGATGCGGCGGTTGATGGTAGCGGCGAGGCCGTAAAAGGAAGTGGCCGCTTTTTGA
>DATJHR010000030.1:0-19176 GCA_035493735.1 Acidocella sp. | reverse complement strand
GTGCAACTTATCTATATCCCCATTATCACTTCCGCCACTTAAGGGGGGCAAGCATGACATCTCCGATTTCTTATCTTGTCCTAAATTCTTCTGGTTCGACTGTTGGGGCGGGCGTGTCGCCTGACGGGACACTGCCAAAGGCGAATGCAACATTTTCCTATGTGGCCTGCACCTCCACGCAGGCACAGAACTGGAGCCTTTGCACGGTCGCGGATGGCGTTGTGACGCTGGGCGAGCCGGCGCTATCGGCGGTTCAGGCCGTGCAATCTGCCGCGATGCGGACCGCCTGCCAAGCCGCCATCACCGCCGGCTTCACCAGCTCCGCACTAGGCGCCGTGGATAATTATCCAAGCGACCAGACCACGCAGAGCAATATCGCGCTGGCGGCAATCTCTGGCGGCGCACTCTGGTGCCAGCCGAACAATGGCGAGTGGGCACTGACGGCGCATACTGCCGTGCAGGCCCAACAGGTCCAGAAGGACCTTGCGGCACATATCCAGGCACAGCAGGCGACTTATGCTGGGCTGCTGGCGGATATCGCTGCAGCAACAACTGTTGCCGCCGTGCAGGCCATCGCGTGGCCGTAACCAGCCGATGGACGATCGGCTGAAGACTTAACTCACGCGCAGTCCCGCGCATCATTCAGGAAAAGCATCATGGATTTTCTTCTCACGCTCATTCTGGGCGCGATTGCGCTCGTCTTCGCACTACTGCTGGTCCGCCTGCTTTTTCAGTGCTTGCTGGCTGGCGGCCGCTATGGATGCTTCGCCATGCGCGCCGTCGCTTGCCTGGCGCTTGCCGCGTTGGCGGTGCTAAGCCCGGGCCTCGCGCTAGCTGCGACCAGCGCGCCCGCGCAGACCGTCGATCTCACCCCGATTTGGAGTTGGGCGCTCTCGCTCGCCATCGCGGTGAGTGCCTTTTACGGGCGCCGGGCCCTCATCGCGATCGAGGGGCGCCTGCGGATCCAGAGCGGCAGTGCAGCAGCGGATGATCTCGACCAGGCGCTGGTACATGGCGAAGCGTTCCTGATTGCCGGCCTCAAGGCGCTGGCCGCCAGCACTTCGACGGTCACGATCGCGGCCGGCCCGCTCGCAAATGCGGTCGCGTTGGTGCGCAAACTCGCACCAGCGGCAGAGGTCGCCCTTGGCGTCACTCCGGCCGACATCGAGGCGATCCTGCTCGCGCGCATCGGCGTTCCGGCACAGGTCGTGCCGAAGCCCGATCCGGCGCCGGATCCCACCCCCGCGATCAATCCCGCGCCGGCCCCGGCTTCGTAAGCCTGCCCGGCCCCGCGCGCCGCGCCACCCCGGCGCGGTGCATGCACCTTTCCATTCCATCTCCAGGAGATTTCCATGATTCTCTCCCGCCGGGCCCTGCTGGGCTCGACCGTCGCCGCATGCGCGCTCGCCGGCTGCACCACCTCGGAAGTTGCGGCGATTTCCGCCGCCGCTGTCACCTATCTCGGCGAGGTCGAGACCGCGCTAACCGCGCTATCTCCGGTGCTGCCGACGATCGCCGGCATCCCGGCAGCCACCGTCACCACGATCCAGAGCGACCTCTCTAAAGCGAGCTCGATCGCCAAGACCATCAGCAGCGCGACGATCACGGCGGTGGCAACTGTCAGCATCGGGCAGGTCGTCACCTATGCGACCGACGGCCTCAAGATCGCCGCAGGCTTCGCGCTGCCGGCCAACGTGCAGTCGGTCATCTCGGCCCTGCAGATCGTCTTGCCGGTGCTCGCCGCGTCTGCTGGCCTCTCGACTGGTGCCGTCGCTGCACCAGCCCCTGCGGCGCTGGACGCGGCGCGTGCGACCCTGCGTAACGCCCGCGCGATCCTGGCGGCCGGCTGATGCGGCGCCCACTCGGAAAACTACCGCGCCCAGCAGGCCGTGTTGCTCTTCCGCTTCGGCGCGTCGTCAGCCATGCCCCACTCCCGCTGCCGCCGTCTGCCAATTGGGCGCGTCCGGTGCGCGCCTGGCCGATGCTCGGCAACGACCAGTACGGCGACTGCGCGTGGGCGGCGATGCTGCACGCGGTCCAGCTTTGGACGGCCAATTCCGGCGCGGAAATCGTTCCGGACACCGCCTGCGCGCTCGCCGATTACTCCGCCGAGACGGGCTTTTCCGCCGGGCCGCCGACGGCGAACGATAACGGGACGGTGCTACTCGATGCCCTGCGGTATTGGATGGTCACCGGCATCGCGATCGATGCGGCCGGGGCCCTCGACCGCCTCGACGGCTTTGCCAGCATCGAGCCGGGCGACATCGAGGGCATCAAACGCGCAATCGAAGAGTTCGGCTGCGTGCTGCTCGGCGTGGAGCTTCCCGAAAGTGCGGAGGAGCAGTTCGACGCTGGGGAACCTTGGGCGCTCCTGACCGAGCCTGACGCCCCGGTTGGCGGTCATGCAGTGCTGGCCGTTGCCTATGACGCCGGCGGCATGTGGGTCGTGACCTGGGGCAAGCTGCAGTACGTCACCTGGCAATGGTGGCAGCGCTACGGCTCCGAAGCTTATGCCCTGCTCCGGCGCGAATGGATCAGCGCGCGCGGCGCCTCACCCAGCGGCCTGACCATGGCGCAGCTGGACCAGCACATCACCGAGCTGCACGGCACGCTCGGTCTGGGGGCGGCTGCATGAGCACAGACCTGACCGAAACCCTGGAAGGACCAGAAGCCGTGGGCGCCAACAGCTTTGAGATCGGCGCGAAAATCGGCGTGCTCAACGGGCGCCTGGGCGCGTTGGAAAGCCGCGTTGGCCGCAACGAGAAGGTAGCGGCCGACGAGAGCAAAACCCTCCACGGCCGCATCGACACGCTCAACGACAAGATCGATGCCATGAAGGGCCAGATGAACCGCTGGCTCGGCGTCATCTCTTTGGGCGTTTTCCTCATCACTATCGCGGTCACCATCATGGCCGCCGAGATCAGCCATTCGGGACACATCTCCCCATGACCGACATGAAGAAAATCACCGCCGCGCACGAACAGCGCGAGACACTGCAGGAGGACGTGCTCTATCCCGAGCACATCCAGCGCACGGAATCGGCCGAGTTCACCCGCAACAAACATAGGCTGGTGCGCAAGCTTGATCTGCCGTGCTGGGTCTGCGGCTCCCGCGAGAAGCGGGAGGTGCACCATCTCCATGAATGGAGTCTTGCCCCGGCCTTGGACATGGCGAAGGCGCTGGACACGCTCCACTGCTTCGACCCCTACGGCTTTACGGCACATGACCCGGAAACGCCTTTGTCGGGCCCGGACGACATCCGCAACCTGCTGGTGCTCTGCGAGGAACACCACCGCGGCGCCGGTACCGGCGTGCATCGCATCAGCTGGCCGATCTGGCTGCCGCAGCGCGCGGTGAAGCCGGGCGTCGAGATCACGAAGGTTCCCGAAAGGGACGCGGCATGATCAGCAACTTTTCTGCTTGCTGGGCTTTTTCCGCCCAGCAGGAGGGCGGCTATACCAGCAACCCGGCCGACCCGGGTAACTGGACCGGCGGGGCGTGCGGGGTCGGCGTGTGCACCGGTACCGCGTTTGGCATCAGCGCCGCGGCCTATCCGCATATGGACATCAAGGCTCTCACCGAGGCCCAGGCCGGCATCATCATGAAGGCCGACTATTGGGACAAGGTGAACGGCGACGAATTGCCGGCCGGCATTGATCTCGTCGTGTTCGACTTTGGGATCAACGCAGGGCCAGGAACGAGTGCGATGCAGCTGCAGGGGCTACTGCGGGTCGAACAGGACTGCGATATCGGGCCGGTGACGCTGGCCGCGCTTGCGAGGCATGACCCGGCGTGGGTGATCGCGGCGCTAACCCTCAGCCATCAGGCCTATTACCGCCGTCTGCCGGCCTTTGGCGAGTTCGGCAATGGCTGGATCGCGAGGACGGTTCGGTGCCAGGCGGCGGCCGGGCAGATGGTGCGCGCGGCGGCGGCCGCATAGAACCTGCATATTTTCGGGTTATCGTTCAAATGGGGTTGATTCAGGCCCAGAAGTCATCCGACCTGAAAACGACCTCCAAGGTTGATAGCGGCAGTCCGCACCAAACCATGATGCGGTCCGGCTGAGGTCCTTGTCGCCGTTGCTTCACGACTGGGCCGGTATACAACGGGTCCAGCTTGCTGAACTTCATGCTGTACTTGAGGATCGCCTTGGCTCGCAGGGTATCGAAGTCATATCCCTTCCCGCGGGTGTTCATCTCGGCGACCAGGCCGTTGAGCCGCTCGATATAGGCGTTCGTGTAGCGATGCTCGAAGTACCGGAGGATATGTGGCCGCCAGTTCCTCAGGGCGGTCATGGCATCCTTGAATTCGACCCGGAACTGCACGTCGGTCTTGGCCAACCACTCGTCAGCAAGCATCTCTGCGGCATACCGGTCTGGCGCATCATAGATGCCATACAGCCCTTCCTTTGCCCAATAGGCATCGCCGAGCCTTGGCCAGCGATGGAAGAGCGCTCCAAGGCTTTCCTTGACCCGATCGCCAGCCCTGTCCCACCGGGATTTCAGGAGGCTGATACGGCGCTTCAATAGCTGCCGATCGCCACTCGGAATGTCCTTGTAGAGCGACTTCCTGACGTTGCTGAGGCCATAGTCGCCCAGCCTGACCACATGGAACTTATCGACCACAGTGACCGCATTCGGGAAGTGTCGGTTCGTTATGACCACATAGTCGCGCCACATATCCTGGCAGACGACCTCAACCTTGTCCCGGCCAGGCATCCGGCTGAAATAGGCGTCCAGATCCACAGAGCGGCGCGACTTCTGCATGTCCAGCATGACGCGGTTTGCGACATCGCCGATGACGAGCCTTGGTCTGCCCATGATCACCTTCTCATCAATGCCCAGGACCCTAGGCATCTCAAAGCGATAGTCGGCCAACTGCTCCTCAGCCAGGTCAAGGAACACGCGGCGCGCGGTGCTAACGGTTACCCCGTTGAACTGTGCGGCGTCCTGGAAGGTATGCACGACGGCATCGGCGCCGATAGCTGCGCATAGCCTACGCGTCATATCGCGTTTGGTGTCGATGTCTGGCAGATCCTCATAAATCACGCTCTTGCAGCTCAGACAGGTCCAGCGCTGTCGCTTGACGAGCAGGCTGACAGGCGTCCTGTTCCGCGGGAAGTCTTGGAACGCCATAGGTTTCCGGCCGTTCTTGACCAGCTTCTGAGCCAGGCAGCAGATCGGTGCCGTCACCTGCCGCGACTGGACGGTGACGATCTTCCTGCCTTCGCTATCCGTCGTCTCTGAGATGGCCTTTAGGTTGGAAAGCTCCAGGGCATCGAATTCAACTTCAGCCTTCAGTTCCGTTTTCGCCAATCTTCGCCTGCCCCTTAAGTTTCGGACGGCGCTCACGGCGCTTGAGCTCAGCGTCAACGGCAGTCCGAACGAAGTCTGTTCGGTCCTCTCCATCAACAAGCACGGCCGCGATCCGCTCGAAGGTGCCTTCAGCAAACCTGGCCTGCATGTCCTGTGCCCACTGTTTCTTTCGTCCCACCCGGCCACGGCTATCTGATATGAGAAATTCTGTCAAAGCTCCTCCAAACGCATATGAGATATTGACGCTTAACGCGTATGAGTTATATTTTCAATCTCATATCTGATTTTGAGGAAAAACTGATGACGCCGCTTGCTCAGAGGATAGTAAAAAGAATCTCAAACGGGTTGCCGGCCTTTGATCGTCAGCCGGAAAATGGCGGACAAGTTTTTGGAATAGATGATCTTATTAACGCAAAATGCTTTGATATTTCGGAGGTTGTCGAATTAGGCAATAACCTTGTTGAATCATTTTTTATGGATGATAGCGAAAAGAAATATCATAAAATCCCCGATTTAAGCAAGATTTTTACTCCATTTCCTAGAACTTGGATTGAATGGAGTACAGAGGGGCTGGGTCGTAGTGGCGTTCTTTTGGGTGATTTCAACGTTAAAAAAGTAATCTATGGAGCCTGGGTTACTGTGAGTGCCGATGGAAAAACAATAAATCTTGTTTTTGAACATTGGTTAGAAAGCAATCAGAATGAAAATGGAGGTTGGCTTACGATACCGCCGCCGAGCCATCGCATAGTCGGTAGCGAATATCATTCCTATACCCCCGAAGAGCGCCGGAAGTCGTCATGGATGATACTAAACATTATCGCACGAACCTATTGTTATTTATCAATAATTAACTCGCCAAAAGTAATCGCCCGAGCAGAATTTCCGGCTCACACGGGTCTAATAAAGAGCCTTCGACACACGAATGTCATTCCAAAAGATTCTGGGCTGAGAGACTGGACTAAGGTATATTTGCATGTTGATCCTACGGAGGCCGGCTTCCTTTAAGGAAGGCGCGTTCACTGGCCACAAAGCGCTCCATTATTGCCGGTCGTTCCTCAGAATCCAGAATGGAAAACTCGTTCGTGTAAGAGCTCACTGGAGGGGAGATCCGTCTTTGGGAGTTGTAAGGGCAGATTACAAACTGAAAGCCAAAGAGTCAGACGCGTAAAGGAAACAGAAATCAACCCCATCTGAACGCTAGGGTATGCGACCCCGATAGGGTCGATCAACCTCATATGAATGATGACCTATTTTCGGTCGAATTTGCAAAGGCTCCGGAGCAATCCGGGGCCTTTTTGCGTTCAAGGGGCCGGGATCATAGCAAGGAGACTTTATCCGTGGCGGCCCGTCCAATCTGGCGTGGGCACCTGCGTTTAGCGCTCGTTTCGTGCCCAGTGGCCATGTACAACGCTCGAACCGAGCGCGAATCGGTTCATTTCCACATGATCAATCCGGAGACCGGCAACCGGATCAAGATGGTCACGAAGGATAGCGAGACCGGAAAAGAGCTGCAGCGCAGCTCCCTCGTGAAGGGCTTCGAGTTTTCGAAAGGGCGCTACGTCCTCCTCTCCGACGACGACCTGGACAACGTGAAGGTCGAAAGCTCGGCGGTCATGGCCGTGGAGAAGTTCATCGAAGCCGGTTCCATTGACCCGATCTATTTTGACGAGAGCTATTACCTGGCACCGGATGCGAAGGCCGGGGAGGATGTCTATGCGGCGCTGCGCGATGCCATCGCAAAAACCGGGACGATCGCGCTTACCCGAGTCGTGATCTCCCAGCGGGAGCGAACCGTGGCGTTGCGGCATGCTGGACCGGGTATCATCGCTCACACGCTCCTGGAGGAGCGCGACCTAAATCAGGCTGGCCAGTATTTTGACGAGGCGGCGAAGCTGCCTGTTGACCCTGAGATGGTTGACTTGGCCACACAGCTGATCAGGCGCCAGACCGGGAAATATGACCCAGATGACCTTGAGGACCGCTACGAAAACCGCCTGCGGGCCATGATAGACGCCAAGGTCGCTGGCATGCCGCTCGAGCCGGAGCGGGAATTCGAACGGGCCAACGTCATTGATCTGGTGGCCGCACTAAGGAAGAGCCTTGAGGAATCTGAGGCTGCGGAAGCCAAGGCGGGGAAGGGGCCGCCGCCGAAAAAGGGGCCATCTCATCCGGCTCGGAAGCGGGCTTAACTCGACTGCCATCCGCATTCCTGCTCTGTTCCTCCCATGCCGACCCTGCGAGAGCTGCGCAAGCCCTGCGGGTGGTGGTGGGTCCATTGCCCCGCGTGCCACCACAAGCGCCCCATGGCGATCGTGCCGCTGATCATCCGCTGGGGACCCGACACGCCGGATGACTGGGTTCGCCAGCGGCTGGTGTGCGCGCAGTGCGGGCATCGCGGCGCCCTGCTGTACGCTCCAAGCTGGGTGAATAGCGTGGTCGGGTGGCAGAGTTGGCCGGATTCAGGGTAGAATCGGGCGGCGGGAATCGAACCGCGCCTACCCGATCAAAAACCGGGTATGTTTCCGGGTACATCACGAAATTCAATCAAAAAATATCGTGTAAATTCAGTTGGTTAGGCTCGTTGGTGCGGTAGACATCTCCTCCGCCAGTTAGTCTTCCCAATCCATTGAACACAAAGGGCATTTTGAATGTGTCCTTCATTTTTGCCCGCACACCACCCTTGGCGGGATGGCTACGGCTGGGTGGCTTTGATGATCACCTCAACCAGAGCCGCAATATCAAACTGTCCGTGAAGAATCACGTCCTCTGGACCAAAGGTCCAATCGACATGAAATCCCGGGAAGTGGTGCGTGCGGGCTTGCCGATCCAGCTCTTTTTGGGCTGCGGCGACGCCCAGGCCGATTAGGATCTCATCACGGGTCATTTCTCATCCCTATCCTCAACACATCTGGCAGGAACGGCACAGGTCCGTCGTATCCGGCCTGCCGAACCACGCTGAGCCAGCCCAACCGGCGGCTCGTCTGGCTGGGACGGTGGCGAGAGTCCCGTGGGAGGCTCACAAGAACATGATATGGGCGGGAAGAGCCCTCATTTGAACAACCGAACATTCTTGTAATTTTGGCACTGGAAGCCGTTCATTAAATCGGGCGGTGGGCGTGGCAGATCGAGGCGCCCCTTCCAGGCATCTTAGCGCCCGTAGCCTTCGCGTACGGCGATCCGGTCGAGTTGCGTCAGTGCCGGCGTGGCCACTGGGGCTTCGCAGGTTGTTATTGGCGTCTGGTCGGCCGAGCTGATCTCGACATGGATGGCGCGGGCGACCGAGTCGAAGGCGGCGGTCTGGTTGATGAAGGCCTGGGGTTGGTATTCATCGGACCAGATGTTCTTGGCCTTGTGGGTGATGTGGGTGGTCAGGCCGTAGGAGACGGCGGCGAACCAGGCCGGGGTCCGGGTGCCGCAATTTTCGTAGAAGCGCGCCTGGCCGTAAAGCGGCACGAGCGGTTGCCAGTAAGCCTCGAACGCCTGGAGATTTTTATCGTCGAGGGCCGGGGTGGCCGGGTCGGCGCAACCCGCGCAAGCCAGCACCGTGAGGAGCGCGGCGGAGAGACGGAATGAACGCAAGAGCCACATCCTTCTGAACAATCGGACATGTTTTGCACTGCTCCGGTGCGCAGGTTCAAGGGGCGCAACAAAAGTTTTTCGCGCATAGGTTGTTGTGCCGTGCTGCTCGAGCGCCCGAGCCCCAAAAAAGCAAAAGTTTTTGCGCCGCTTTTTTCAAAAAGCGGCCGCTTCCTTAACTTTCGCCATCCTGCAGCCGGTAGCCGATGCCCGGCTCGGTGACGATGAGGGCCGCGAACGTCTCGCCCAGCTTGCGGCGGAGCTGGCCGATATAGACGCGCAGATAGGCCACGTCTTCGGTATGGGCGTGGCCCCAGATCGCGGTGAGGATTTGGCGGTGCGTCAGCACCCGGCCGCGATTGCGGGCGAGCAGCAGCAGCAAGGCATGTTCGCGCCGGGTGAGCGGCAACACCTCTTCATCCAGCGTGACGCGGTGCAGGACCGGGTCGATCGTGAGGCCGCCCACCGTCAGGGGCTTTTCCGCGTTGTCCTGCTTCAGCCGGTGGCGCAGGGCTGTGCGGATGCGCGCGAGCAGCTCGCCCAGGCCGAACGGTTTCTCGACATAGTCGTCGGCGCCGGCATCGAGGGCGGCGATTTTTTCCGTCTCGCGGTCACGGGCAGAGAGGATGATCACCGGCACATCGGTGAATTCGCGCAGTTTGGCGAGAACCTCGTGCCCATCCATGTCCGGCAGGCCGAGATCAAGGAGAATCGCGTCGGGAGCGCGGGAGGCGGCGAGACGCAGCGCCTCGTCGCCGCGCTCGGCGCGGACCGTTTCGTAGCCCGCAGCCGTCAGCGCCGGGTTGAGAAAGCGATGGATCTGCGGTTCGTCGTCGACAACGAGGATCCGGCCGGTGGGAATGCTCATGCAGCCTGCAATTCAATGGTGATGCTGGTGCCGGGCAGACCGTCCGCCGGCAGATCGAGACGGGGGCTTTGGGCGCGGATTGTGCCGCCCATGGCCTCGGTGAAGGCTTTGGCGATGGCAAGGCCGAGCCCGGTGCCGGGGGCCACGCGGTCGCCGCGCGTGGCGCGAAAGAAACTGTCGAACACGGCGCTCAACTCGTTGGGTGGAATGCCGACGCCCTCATCTGCCACGCTCAGGCTCACTTTCGGGCCCTCGCGCAGCGCCGTCACGGAGATCCGGCTGCCTTCGGGGGCATATTTCACCGCATTGTCGAGCACGTTCACCAGCACCTGTTCCAGTAGGGTCGGGTCGGCAACCACGTAGGCGGCCGGCTCGGCGATGTGCACCCCGGCATACATCGCGCCGCTGACCCGGCTGATCGCCGCCTCGATGACATCGGCGAGATGGACGCGTTCGCGCTTGGCGGTGATCTCGCCGGTATCAAGCCGCGCCATCTCCATGATGTTGGAGAGGAATTTGGTCATGCGCCCGGTATCCTGGGTGATGCTGGAGAGCAGGTCGGCACGGGTCGCCTCGTCCAGCGCGTTGCCGGCGCTGGCCAGCGTTTCGGCCGCGCCGCGAATCGCGGTGAGCGGCGTGCGCAGGTCGTGGCTGAGCGAGGAGAGCAGAGCGGTGCGGAGTTTCTGAGTGTCTTCCTTGGCCACGGTTTGCGCGGTCTGCAGGGTGAGTTGCACGCGCTCCAGCGCCATGGCGGCCTGGTTGGCGAGCGTGCTGAGGGTCTGGGAGAGCGGCGCGGGCGGGGCGGATTTGGGGAGCGCCCCGAGCACGCCGATGGTTTTGCCGTTGGCGCGCAGCGGCAGAAAGCGCCACGGCACCGAGGGCAGGGTGCCGGTGCCGATGCCGGTTTCCACGTCGTTGCTGAAGGACCATTCGGCGGCGGCCAGGGCGGCCTCGTCCAAAACCGTGTCGGCCGGCAGGGTGGCGCCCATTTCCAGCCCGCTTTTGCCCTGGATCATGACGGCGCCGGCGGTGGTCATCGCCGCCGCCTCCTCGGCGGTGTCGCGCAGCAGGTCGCTGAGCGTGGTGGCGCGGGAGAAACGCTGGCCGAACAGTGAGATGCGGCGCAGTGCCTCGATGCGGGCGGTGGCGGCTTCGGCATCGCCCCGCACCTTTCCGGCCAGCGTGCCAGTGACCAGCCCGACCATCAGGAACATCGCCAGCGCCACCACGTCGCGCGGGTCGCTGACGGAGAAGGTGTAGATCGGCGGCAGGAAAAAGAAGTTCCACAGCAGGAAGGCGGCGATGGAGGTGGCGAGGCCGACCGCGCGGCCGAAGCGGCTGGCGGTGCCGGCAATGACGCCGGTGAAAACCAGCCCCATCGCCTCTTGGGGCACGACTTTAGGGCCAATGCTGAAACCAAGGATGGTGACACCGGCCAGGATGCCGCCCGAAATAACATAGGGCTTCCAGGGTTCCATGGGGGGCGTAGCCGCGATCCGCGTCACCGGGGCGGCTGGGAGCGGCACGAAATGCAGCGTGTAGGCGGTGCATTCGCGCGTCAGCACTTCGGCAAAACTGCGCCGGCTGAGACGCCACCACCAGGGACGCCGGCTGTGTCGTCCGACCACGATATGGGTGATGTTTTGTGCCGATGCGTAGTTCAGCACCGCGCGGCTCATATCGGTGTCGCTGACGGTGACGACCGTGCCGCCGAGTTGCACCATCAGATTCAGCGCCGACTGCACATACAGATTGTCGTCGTTGCGCTCGACATGGAAGGCGACCATCGGCGCGCGCAGCGCATCGGCCAGCCGTGCGGCGTGCCGCACCACGTTCTCCGCGGAAATATCGGGGCCGATCAGGGCCATCACGCGCTCGCTCGCCGGCCAGGGGCCGGGAATGGCGCGGGCGCGCATATAGGAGGTGACATCTTTGTCCACGCGTTGCGCGGCGCGGCGCAGCGCCATTTCGCGCAGCGCCCCGAGATTGCCTTCGCGGAAAAAGCCCTGGAGCGCGCGGCCGGCGACGTCGGGCCGGTAGATCCGGCCTTCACTGAGACGGGTGCGCAATTCGGCCGGCGGCAGGTCGATCAGCTCGATCTCGTCGGCCATGTCGAGCACGGTATCGGGGATGGTCTCGGCGACGCGGATGCCGGTGATGCGCGCCACCGGATCGTTCAGGCTTTCCAGATGCTGGACGTTGACGGTGGTCCAGACATCGATGCCGGCTTCGAGCACGTCCTGCACATCCTGCCAGCGTTTGGCGTGGCGCAGGCCGGGAGCGTTCGTGTGGGCCAGCTCGTCAATGAGCAGCAAAGCGGGGCGGCGGGCGAGGGCGGCATCGAGGTCGAATTCCTCGAGCTCCTGGCCGCGATAGGGCACTTTCAAGCGCGGCAGCACGTTGAGGTCGCCGATTTCGGCAAGTGTGCCGCTGCGGTCATGCGTTTCGATCAGGCCGGCGACGACGTCGATCCCCGCCTTGCGCTTGGCATTGGCGGCGACCAGCATTTCCCAGGTCTTACCGACGCCGGGGGCGGCGCCGAGGAAAATTTTCAAATGCCCGCGCTGGCCGCGCTCTGCACGGGCGAGCAGCGCGTCCGGGTCCGGCCTGGTGTCGGAGCCGCTAGCGGCCATGTGGTAAGTCCATAAAAACTTCGGGGGGGCAACGCCCCCCCGGTTTGTCCATATCGGTTGCGATGCGCATGCCTCGTTATGGCGCTGCGGTGGTGGCCTGTGCAAGGTTCGCTGTGCCGGGAAGACGATTCAAGGCGAGGTTCAGCTGCAGCACGTTCACGTGGTTGGTGCCGATGATGCCCAAGAAGGAAGGGTGCGTCATGCTGTGCACCAGCCCGACCACCGTGCTCGCCGGCAGATGCCGGGCGGCGGCGACGGCCGGCGCCTGGCGCAGCGCGTTGGCCAGCGAGATGTCCGGGTCAAGACCGGAGCCAGAGGCGGTGACGGCATCGGCCGGCACCGGCCCCGGACCGAACGCCTTGATATAGGCGGCGACGCGCTGTTGGACGGCAGTCTGCAGAGCGGCGTTGGTTGGCCCCAGGTTGGAGGCGCCGGATTCGCTGGCATCATACGGCGTGGGAACGGTCGCGCCCTTAGCGTTGGTTCCGGTCAGCGCCGAGGGGCGCGGCTGGAAGTAGGTCGGCGAGGTGAAGTCCTGGCCGATCAGCGCCGAGCCGACGACCTGGTTGTTCACCACAATCTGGCTGCCATTCGCCTGGTAGGGAAAGACCGCCTGCATGATGCCGGTGAAAACCTCAGGGATGAAAACGCCGGTGAGGATCGTGAAGAGGATGACCAGCGAGAGCGCCGGTCGAAATTCGCGAAGGATTAACATGGGTTTTATCCGTTACGAAAAGATATTGAAGGCGCCGAGCACCATGTCGATGATCTTGATGCCCACGAACGGCGCGATGATGCCGCCGACGCCATAGACCATCAGGTTGCGCCGCAGCAGCGCGGCCGCGCCGATGGGACGGAACTTCACGCCGCG
This sequence comes from Acidocella sp., assembly GCA_035493735.1. Taxonomy (GTDB): domain Bacteria; phylum Pseudomonadota; class Alphaproteobacteria; order Acetobacterales; family Acetobacteraceae; genus Acidocella. The sequence goes on along the minus strand of DATJHR010000030.1, from coordinate 5,913 downwards.
CAAAGCGAGCGGCACCAGCACCACGATGATCAGCGCGTTGAAAATCACCGCTGACAGGATGGCGCTTTCCGGCGTGCGCAGATGCATGACGTTGAGCGCTTGCAGCTGCGGGTAGGAGGCGATGAAAATCGCAGGCAGGATCGCGAAGTATTTCGAGATGTCGTTGGCGATTGAGAAGGTGGTGAGCGCGCCGCGGGTGATCAACAGCTGCTTGCCGATCTCCACGATCTCGATCAGCTTGGTCGGATCGCTGTCGAGGTCGACCATGTTGCCGGCTTCGCGCGCCGCCTGCGTGCCGGTCTGCATCGCCACGCCGACATCGGCCTGGGCCAGCGCCGGCGCATCGTTAGTGCCGTCGCCGCACATCGCCACCAGGCGGCCATCGGCCTGAACCTTCCTGATATAATCAAGCTTGTTCTGTGGCGTGGCCTCGGCGATGTACTCGTCCACCCCGGCCTCCGCGGCGATGGCGGCGGCGGTGACGCGGTTGTCGCCGGTCACCATCACGGTGCGGATGCCCATGCTGCGCAGGGAGGCGAAACGCTCCTTGATGCCGGGCTTGACGATGTCCTTGAGCTCGATGACGCCGAGCAGATGGCCATTGGCGGAAACCGCCAGCGGCGTGGAGCCGGCGCGGCCGATGCGCGCGACAGCTTCGGTGAAGGCGGCGTCGCCGGTCACGCCCAGCGCCTTCAGCACCGAGTCCACAGCGCCCTTGCGGTAGGAGCGGCCGGCGAAATCGACGCCGGACATGCGGGTGTTGGCGCTGAACGGGATGATCTGCGCCTGATCAGGCATGGCCGGGACCAGATTATAGCGGTCGCGGGCCAGGGCCAGGATCGAGCGGCCTTCCGGGGTGTCGTCGCCCAGGCTGGCCAGAGCGCAGGCTTCCGCCAGGTCACGCTCCTGCACGCCGGACGCCGGGTAGAAGCCCGAGGCCATGCGGTTGCCGAAGGTGATCGTGCCGGTCTTGTCGAGCAGCAGGGCATCGACGTCGCCCGCCGCTTCCACGGCACGGCCGGAGGTGGCCACGACGTTGAAGCGCACCAGACGGTCCATGCCGGCGATGCCGATGGCCGAGAGCAGGCCGCCGATCGTGGTCGGGATCAGGCAGACCAGCAGCGCCGCCAGCACGGGGATGGCGAGGTTGATGGTCGAGTATTTGCCGAAGCCGACCAGGGTGACGACGGCGATCAGGAAGACCAGCGTCAGACCGGCGAGCAGAATGTTCAGCGCGATCTCGTTCGGGGTCTTGCGGCGTTCGGCGCCCTCGACCAGCGCGATCATGCGGTCGAGGAAGGTGTTGCCGGCGTCGGCGGTGATGCGCACCACCAGCCAGTCGGACACCACCTGGGTGCCGCCGGTGACGGCGGAACGGTCGCCGCCGGCCTCGCGCACCACCGGAGCGGATTCGCCGGTGATGGCGCTTTCGTTGACGCTGGCCACACCCTCGATGATCTCGCCATCGGAGGGCACCAGATCGCCGGACTGGACCAGCACGACGTCGCCACGCTTCAGGCTCGTGGCGGGCACCGCGGTGGTCTTGGTGCGGTTGGCCGGGTCGGTCATCAGGCGGGCCATCGCGTCGGAGCGGGCGCGCTTCAGGCTTTCCGCCCGGGCGCGGCCGCGGCCTTCCGCCACGGCCTCGGCGAAGGTGGCGAACAGCACCGTCAACCACAGCCAGACGGCGATGGTGATGGGGAAGGCCGCGCCCTTGCCGTGGGCAAGGTCCTCGGCGCCGACGATGGTCACCATGGCCGCGACGATTTCGGTGACGAAGATCACCGGGTTGCGCATCAGGGTGACGGGGTTGAGTTTCGCAAAGGCGTCGATCGTCGCTCGGCGCAGAATGCTCGCGTCGAACAGCGAAATCACTTCAGCATTCGCAGTTGTCATTGTCTTGATCTCTAACCTTTAAAATGTCTTGCCGGCGTAGAGCAGGTAATGCTCCGCGAGCGGCCCGAGCGTATCGGCGGGCAGGTACTGCAGACCGCCAAGGATGATGATCACGCCGATCAGCAGGCCGATGAAGAGCGGGCCGTGGGTCGGGAACGTGCCCGAGCTCTCAGGCAGTTTCGGCTTCGCGGCGAGGGACCCGGCGATCGCCAGGATCGGCACCATGAAGGCAAACCGTCCGAACAGCATGGCCGAACCGAGGCCATAGTCGAGCAGCGGCGTGTTGGCGCTGAGGCCAGCAAAGGCGCTGCCGTTGTTCTCGGTCGCGGACGACCAGGCGTAGAGCATTTCAGAAAGTCCGTGCGGCCCAGCGTTCTCAAGCGAGGACAGGCCGGAGGCGGTGAGCAGCGAGAAGCCCGCGCCGGCGAGGATGAACAGCGCCAGGATCAGCACGCCGAGCATCGCCAGCTTGATCTCCTTGGACTGCACCTTCTTGCCGAGATATTCCGGCGTGCGCCCGACCATGAGCCCGGCGACGAAGACCGAGAGCAGGGCGAAGACGATCATGGTGTAGAAGCCGGAGCCGACGCCGCCGGGGGCGATTTCACCCAGCTGCATCAGGAACATCAGGATGCCGCCGCTGAGCGGCATGTAGCTGTCGGAGAAGCTGTCCACCGCGCCGGTCGAAGTACCGGTGGCGGCGGCGTTGAACGTCACCGAGGCAGGCACGCCGAAGCGGACTTCCTTGCCTTCCATGTTGCCCTGGGTGGCGGACACGCCGGCATGGACCTGCAGCGGGTTGCCGTTGGCCTCGGCCGCATAGGCGCTGATGGTCGCGGCGCCGAGGATGATCGCCATGACCGCCATCAGCGCGCGTCCCTGCTTCTTGTCCTTGATCATGTGGCCGAAGGCGATCGGCAAAGCGAAGCCGATGGCGAGGAGGAGCCAGTTTTCGAACAGGTTGGTCCAGGCGTTCGGGTTCTCGAACGGATGGGCGGAGTTGGCGTTGAAGAAGCCACCACCGTTGGTGCCGAATTCCTTGATCGATTCCTGCAACGCGACCGGGCCGATGGCGATGGTCTGCGACCCCGCGTTCAGCGTGTGAGCGGTGAGGAAGGGACCGAAGGTCTGAGGCATGCCGGCGATCACGAACAAAGTCGCCGCCACCAGGCAGACCGGCAGCAGCAGGTACAGGGTGGTGCGGGTGACGTCGACATAGAAGTTGCCGATCGCTTTCAGGCCGCCGCCGGTGAAGGCGCGCATGACCGCGGCCGCGACCGCGATGCCCGCCGCGGCGGAGACGAACATGTGCACGACCAGGCCGAACACTTGCGCGCCGTTGGAGATCTGGGCTTCCGGCACATAGGCCTGCCAGTTGGTGTTGGTCGCAAAGCTGGCGGCCGTGTTGAAGGCGAGGGCCGGCGCCATGCCGGCGATGTGCTGGGGATTCATCGGCAGGTAATATTGCAGCCGCAGAATCGCGTAGAGCAGGAGGAAATGGATCACGCTCAGCAGCAGCAGCGCAACCGTATAATGCTGCCAGCGCATGGTGCGGTTGGGGTCGATGCCGGAAAGCTTGTAGAAGCCCGCCTCCACAGGAGCGAGGAATGTCAGGCGGCCCTCAAAAATGGCCGCCATATAGCGGCCCATCGGGAAGGCGCAGCCCAGCACCAGCACGAACGCCAGTGCGATGTACAGCAAACCCTGAATTGTCATTGGTAAAACCTTAAAAATCTTCGGGGCGTATCATCGCCCAAACGAGGTAGACGAGAACCGCGGCGGAAATCACGCCGCCCAGAATCAGATCGAACATTCTTAAACCTTCTCGCAGCCGAACACGTAACCGATCAGCAGCGCAAATATTACGATGCCGTACAAAATGCAGACGACGTCACCCATGGCGCTCTACCTTTTCCTTTCAAGCGGCCCCTGATGAATGAGTTGCCATAAAGCAACGAGACGAAAGGCGAGGGGTAGGCATAAAGACGGTGTAAAAATTCTCACGGCCGCGTTACGCGGGGCGCGCCTTGATGCTGGGCGGAGGGGCCGAAGGTTCCGGCGGTGCGTAGCACCGTTGGAATAGCTCCGGAGGGCATGGGCGATGTCGCCGACACAGCCTCAGGCCCAGCGTAAAAGAAGTTTTTGCGCCGCTTTTTTCAAAAAGCGGCTGCTTTCTGTCTTCAGGCGATCACGCGGATGGCGGTGAGGCCGGCGGCCAGAATGCGCCGCAACTCGGGCAGAGGCAGCGCGATGCAGCCGGCCGTGGGGGCATAGTCGGGCGTTGCGACGTGAAGAAAAATGGCCGAGCCCCGTCCGGGAATAACGGGCTCGCGATTCCAGCCGAGCACGCCGACAACATCGTACAACCCGTCGTCACGCCATAAAATCTCATGCCGGGCGGCGTAGGGAAGGCGGATCTGGCGGTTATAGGCCGGGTCGGCCGGGTCGTCGCACCAGCCGTCATTGGGGGCAATCGGTTCCACAGGCACGGCGCAGTCCGGTTTGGCGCTCCGGTCGGCGCGGAAGAGGATTCGCGACAGAGGCAGCACCCCGAGCGGTGTGGCGCCGTCGCCCTCGGTTTTATGCGCGCTTAATCCGTTACGGCCGCACGCGGCGCGCAGGCGCAGCCCGGCACCCTCCAGCACACCGTCGCGGAACAGGAACTCAACCAAGCAGATGGCCGAAGCGCCGGGCCTTGGTGGCGAGGTAATGGTCGTTCACGCCGTTTGGAGCAAATTCATGCGCCACGCGCTCCACCACCTCGATGCCGCAGGCCTGCAAGGACGTGACCTTTGCCGGGTTGTTGGTCAGCAGCCGGATGCGGGGCAGGCCCAGCGCTTCCAGCATGGCGGCGGCGATGTGGAAATTGCGTTCATCGGCGTCCCAGCCCAAAGCGCGGTTGGCATCCAGCGTGTCCAGCCCGCGATCCTGCATTGTGTAGGCGCGCAGCTTGTTGATCAGCCCGATGCCGCGGCCCTCCTGCGCCAGATAGAGCACGGCACCGGCCCCTTCCTGGGCCATGCGGGCGATCGCGCCCTGCAGTTGCGGGCCGCAATCGCAGCGCAGGCTGCCCAGCAGGTCGCCGGTGAAACATTCCGAATGCACCCGCACCAGCGGCGCCGTTTCGGCGTTGGGGTCGCCGACCAGAATGGCCATATGCTCGATGCCCTGGTCCAAAGCGCGGAAGGCGATCAGGCGCGCATCGCGGGCGGCCTCCAGCGGCACCGCCACCTCCGCCACCTTGGTGAGCGAGGCGGCGAGTTCCAGCGGGTAGGCCAGCAGGTCCCCGGCCGGAACCGAGAGCAGTTCCGCGCCACCGGGAAGGCTTGCCCAGCCCGGCTTGACCGGGGCGACGACCATCGCCGGCAGCAGCCGCGCGAGCTTGCCCAAGGCGAGCGCGGCGTCGGCGGCTTCCGGCGGGGCGGTGCGCTCGAAGGCCGGCAGGATCTGCTCCATGGTCGGGTCGGCGGCGCGCTTCAATGTTGCCGCATCGATCAGCGGTCGCGCCAGCTTGAGCGCGACGGACGGGGCGCCGTCGTTGATATCGTGCTGCAATACGGCGGCGGCGCGCGCCGGGGCCAGGAGCAAGGCGGCCTGACCGGAGGATAGAAGGTCGATCAACCGCAGCCCCTCGGCGCCGACCGTCTCGACGGGGACGATGATCAAAGGCTGGCGCGCGGCCAGAACCACCGGCACACCCCGCCGGGCTTCGGCGATGGCACGATGTACGGCGCGGGTGCGGGGGGTGCCGAGGCCAACCGCCGCGGAAGGTAAGGCTTCGTTCATCCGTCTCAAATAAGGTGCAAAGCCGGGACCCGCTAGGGTCGGATAAGTAGGACAGGAGTCAAGACGTGCTGACACTATTGTGAACAGACGCTATATTATTTCACGGATCATAGGAGAGACCTAATGGCCAGTCAGCATCCGATCTTAGTCGTCGACGATGACGCCGCCTTGCGCGCTGCATTGATCGAGCAGCTTGTTCAGGATGGTGAGTTTTTGCCCAGCGAGGCGGCG
>DATJHR010000029.1:0-5350 GCA_035493735.1 Acidocella sp. | reverse complement strand
GTGCGCGTAAGGCGCCGGCAAGGTCGCCCATGCCGCATCTGTGACGTCCAGCACCTGCGCGGCACGGTAAGGCCAGTGCGGCTCGGCCAGAAGCGGCCGGCCGAGCATCAAGAGGTCGATTTTCTCCTCACGGACCAGCGCGTCGGCATCCTCCGGCTTGGCGATGTACCAGCTCGTGGCCACCGGCAGAGACGTGGCCTGGCGCACCTGGCTTGCGATGTCGCCCATGAAATTCGGCGCCCAGGGGATGTTGGCCTTCGGCGTGTTGAAGCCGAGCGAGACGTCGACGAAATCCAGCCCCTCGCTTTTCATGCGGCGGAGCAGCGCGATCGCCTCATCCAGCATTGCGTCGGTGCCGTCGAATTCCACCACACCGAGGCGGATCGTCAGCGGCCGGTCCTCCGGCCAGACTTTCTTCACCGCGACCAGCGTCTCCAGCAGATAACGCGCGCGGTTCTCGGCACTGCCGCCATACGCATCGGTGCGGTGGTTGGAGTGCGGCGAGAAGAAATTCTGCGCGAGATAGCCGTGCGCCATATGCAGCTGCAGCCATTCGAAACCGAGGTCACGGGCGCGGATCACGGCGTTCACCGTGTCGGCTTGCACGCGGGCGATCTCCTCTAGGGTCATCTCTTCAGGCAAACGCGGCAGCCCCTCACCGAAGGCCACGCGCGACGGCGCGATGGTGGTCCAGGAATTCGGTGCCCCGTCAGGGATATGGTCATCGCCTTCCCAGGGGCGGTTGGCGGAAGCCTTGCGGCCGGCATGGGCAATCTGAATCCCCGGCACCGCGCCAGCCTCTCGGATCGCCGCCACGACCGGGCGCAGCGCCTCGGCCTGGGCGTCGTTCCACAGACCAAGATCGGCCCAGGTGATGCGGCCTTCCGGCGCGACGGCGGTCGCCTCGACAACGACGAGGCCGGCGCCGCCACGGGCCAGCGTGGCGTAATGGACCGTGTGCCAGTCGGTGACCATCCCCTCCCGGGCCATGTACTGGCACATGGGCGACACGGCAATGCGGTTGCGAAGGGTGACGGATTTGAGCTTGTAGGGGTCGAACAGGCGGGGCATCATAACTCCGGGTTAGCGAACGAGCGTCACGTCTCCGGCCGAGCCATTCACGACCCGGCGTGAGACGATCGCGCTCTAGTTCGGCATTGTTCCCGCGCTGACAAGGTTTGGCGACGCCGCGGCGGCGCCGTGGCGGCGGTGATACGCCTCGATCCAGCCTGGCACTTCGGCAGCCGGGCACGGCCGGCTGATCAGGAACCCCTGCAGTTCTGGGCAACCTTCGGCCCGCAGGATTTCCGCCTGACGCTCGGTCTCGACGCCCTCGGCAGTCGCCGACACGCCGAGGCTTCCGCAGAGCAGCGAGACCGCGCGGATGATCGCCAGCGCCTCGGGCTTGCTCTCCACGTCCTGAACGAAGCTGCGGTCAATCTTGATGCGCGTGAACGGCAGGGTGCGCAGAAAGCTGAGCGAGGAATAGCCGGTGCCAAAATCATCCATCGCAATCTGGATGCCGAGCTTGCGCAATTTTTCAAGAATCTCGCTGGTGCTGCGGAGATCGTCGATCATCGCGGTCTCCGTGATTTCAAGCTCGAGCCGCTGCGCCGGCAGGCCGGTCTTTTCCAGCGTCGCGGCAACATGGTCGAGCAGGCCGGCCTGACGGAACTGCTTTGGCGACAAGTTGACCGAAACTTTGAGATCCTGCGGCCAACGGGCCGCCTCGGCACAGGCGGTCTCCAGCACCCAGCGGCCCAGCTCCGGCATGAAGCCGATTTCCTCGGCGAAGGGGATGAAATCGACCGGCGACACCCGGCCGCGCGTGGGGCTCTCCCAGCGCAGCAGCGCCTCGAAACCGGTGATCGCATGACGGCCGGTATCGACAATCGGCTGGTAATGCAGGGCGAATTGCTGACCCACGAGGGCGGCCCGCAAGTCCCGCTCGAGATCGCGGCGCTCTTGCACCACTTTCTCCATGCCAGGTTCATAGGCGCGATGGCACCCGCGGCCGGCGGATTTGGCCCGGTACAAAGCCAGATCGGCGTTGCGCAACAGCACGTCCGGGTCGAGACCGTGCTGCGGCGCATAGGCGACGCCGATGCTGGCGCCGATCAGGACCTGCAGCCCCTTGATGGTGATCGGGCGGCTGATGTCCTGGATCAGCCGTTCCGCCAACGCCGTCACCTCCTGCACGTTGTGACAATGCCCGACCAGGACCGCAAACTCATCGCCGCCCAGCCGCGCCACCACGTCGGTTTCCCGCAATTGCGCACGGATGCGGTCCGCCGCGGCCTGCAACACCAAATCGCCGATCTGATGACCGAGCGTGTCGTTCACCGGCTTGAAGCGATCAAGATCGACATACAGCACGGCGCAAGGCTTTGTTTCGTCGACCGTCTTCAGCGCGCTTTCCAACCGCACGCGGAACGTCATGCGGTTCGGCAAGGCGGTCAGCGTGTCGTGATGCGCCAGATGGGTGATCCGATCCTCGATGGCGCGACGCTCTGTCACATCGTCCACCGTGCTCACAAAACCACCCCCCGGCAGTACGCGGTGGTTGACCTGGACGACACGGCCGCGCCAGGGGAATTCCCTGATCGTGGTGCCGCCGGCCGCGGCCAGGTCAACGAGGATTGTTTCCCGGAGGCGACGCACAAACTCGGCAATTTGCTCTTGCGGCGCCGCAGGATCGCCATGCAAGGCCCAAAGAACATCCGTCAGATCCGCGCCGGGCTGCAAGGCCGCGGGATCGAGGTCAAAAATCTCACGCAGACGCTGATTGCTCAGAACCAGCGTTCCATTGGCGTCGAACAGCCACAGGCCCTGCGACATATTGGCCAGCGCCAAGTCGAAATTCCGGGCAAGATCCCGCAGCTGGTCGCCTTGCTGCTTTTGCGCGGTCCGATCCTGGGTCACATGAGCAAAACCGACCAGCATGCCGCTTTCATCGCGGATCGGCTGGGTGACTATATGCGCCCAGAAGCGCGAACCGTCCCGGCGCAGGCGCCAGCCCTCCTCCTCGAATTTTTGCCCGGCCAGCGCCTCGTCCAGCGTGCGCTGAGGCAGGTGCCGGGCGCGGTCTTCCGGCGTAAAAAAGCAGGAAAAATGCCGGCCGATAATCTCCTCGGCACGATAGCCCTTGGCGCGCTCAGCGCCGGCATTCCAGTTCACCACATGACCATCGGGATCGAGCATGTAGATCGCGTAGTCCGTGACGCTCTGCACCAACATACGATACATCGTGTCGGAACTGAACGTCGTCGTCGAAATCGCGGTCAAGCCTGTCTCCCTTCGCTAACCGGCGCGGCCACCAGACTGACCGTTGGTCGCGGGACCTTGCTAACACGCCGGCCGCAGTAACTGTCAGTTATTTAACCTTTGCGTACACAAACCTTCACGTCAACGTGAAATCGCGCTCTTAGGGAGCTGAACTTAGGGGATTCTGCGCCGTGTAATGTACGAGCGCCAGGAATTCATGGTTTTCGCATTCATACCTGCAATGGCAGGTAGAGCAGAAGGCCAGTTTTCTAAACCGCGCCGTGCTTGCCACAGCATCACAGACTAAAGTTGCAAAAAAGTTTTTGCGCCGCTTTTGATCGGAAAAGCGGCCACTTCCTCAGTCTGCACTTGCGTGGAACCGGTGCGATTCCACGCAAGCCCATAAACTTTAGGCGGCGGCCTTCAGCGAGGCCATGTCGATCGTGAAGCGGTATTTCACGTCGCTCTTCAGCATCCGCTCATAGGCTTCGTTGATCTTCTGAATGGGGATGATCTCCACATCCGAGGTGATGTTATGCTTGGCGCAGAAATCCAGCATTTCCTGGGTCTCGGCGATGCCGCCGATCAGCGAGCCCGCGAAATTGCGGCGCTTGAAGATCAGGTCGAACGCGGCGATCGGCATCGGGTGCTCCGGCGCACCGACCTGGACCATGGTGCCCTCGCGCTTCAACAGCGCGAAATAGGGCGACAGGTCGTGGTTAGCGGCAACGGTGTCGATGAACAGATCGAAGCTGTTGGCGTGCTTGGCCATCGCTTCGGCATCCTTGGAAATGACCACCTCGTCGGCGCCGAGGCGCTTGCCATCTGCAACCTTGGAGGGCGAGGTGGTGAACAGGACGGTATGCGCGCCCATCGCATGGGCAAGCTTCACGCCCATATGGCCAAGGCCGCCGAGACCGATGATGCCGACCTTCATGCCCGGGCCAGCCTTCCAGTGGCGCAGCGGCGAATAGGTGGTGATGCCCGCGCACAGCAGCGGCGCGGTGGCCGCCAGGTCCATGCCCTCGGGAATGCGCAGCACGAAGCTCTGGTCGACGACGATCTTGTCGGAATAGCCGCCGAAGGTCCGGCCGCCGATGACCTTTTCCGGTGAGTTGTACGTGAGCGTGAACCCGTTGTCGCAATATTGCTCGAGCCCGTCATTGCAGGCCGCGCAGGTGCGGCAAGAATCGACCAGGCAGCCGACCCCGACCTTGTCACCCGTCTTGAATTTCGTCACGCCCGACCCAACGCTGGTGACAACGCCGACAATCTCATGCCCCGGGATCACCGGGAAAACGCTGTCGCGCCATTCATTGCGCGCGGTGTGCAGGTCGGAGTGGCACACACCGCAGAACAGGATCTCGATCTGAACATCGGTCTCACCGACATCGCGCCGGTTAAAGGTGAATTTCTCTAGCGGCGCATCCGCGGATTGGGCGGCAAAGCCTGTGCAAGTCAGCATAACTCTCTCCAGATTGTCGTTAGGGAATGTGCCGGGTTCGGCCCGAGCTACGGCGGCGTTGCGGACACCCGAGCCAGATAGGCCCGCCTGCTGCGAAGATCTTGTGATCAAGCGGCAATTTTTAAAATTGCGGATGGCAAAGCGGGCCTTCCAGTCGGGACCGAGCGGGTGACTACTGCCACGGCTGCCTCAAGTCAAATTAATTGCCATTTGGTCAACACTTATGGTTAAGCTGTCGCCGGAGAGGAAAAGGACGTTGCGCATGATGGTCAACAAGGCCGCATCTAGGACTTCCACGGCTGCCCCGGCGTCACCCGCGCCGGACCCACGGTTGCGCAAACGGCGGCGCTTGTCGCCCGAGGTGCGGGAGCGCGAGATTGTCGACGGCGCGATCCAGTTCTTCGCCGAGGTCGGCTTCGGCGGCGGGTTGCGCGACCTCGCCCAGCGCCTAGGCATCACGCATCAGAACCTGTTCCGCTATTTCCCCACCAAGGAAGCGCTGATCGAGCGGGTCTATCTCGAAGTCTATTTCCATCGTTGGCAGCCGGAATGGGAGACGCTGCTGCACGATACGTCGCGGCCGCTGGCGGCGCGGCTGATCGATTTCTACAATGCCTATCT
>DATJHR010000028.1:0-27656 GCA_035493735.1 Acidocella sp. | reverse complement strand
GATCCCGAGCCCGTCAGCTGGGCGCGGTTCATCGCGGATCTCCGCGCCGGCATTGGTGGCCGCGGGGTTGTCCTGAACCTGCCTTACGCGCTGGCGGATGCGGTTGCGATGGCGTTGGAAACACCGTGGCGGATCCTGCGTCTGCAAAACGAACCGCTGCTCCATCGGCTGCTTGTGCGGATTTTCGGCCGCACCTGCGGCCATGATACGAGCCGGCTCGCTGCGGCCGGGGCGCCGCTCGGCCGGGTCGGATATGCCGAGGCGATGCGCCGCTCGGCCGCCTGGTATCGTGAAAACGTCGTGTCATGAGAGACACGCCGCGTCATTTCGTCTTCCTGCAGGGAATGCCCTCGCCCTTCTTTTCACAAATTGCCATGAAGTTGCGTGAAGCGGGGTGCCGGACCACGCGCATCAACCTCTGTTTCGGCGATTTCCTCTTCTGGCGAGGCCCCAATGCCGTGAATTACCGCGGCCGTTATGGCGCCTGGCGGGATTATATCGACCGTTTCTTTGTCCGCGAGACTGTCACCGACCTCGTCCTGTTGGGTGAGCAACGGCGTTATCACCGGGAAGCCGTCGCGGCCGCGCAGGCACGAGGAATCCGGGTCACCGTGACCGATTTCGGCTATATCCGGCCGGACTGGATCACGTTTGAACGCGACGGCATGAGCGGTGCCTCTCGTTTCCCGCGAGACCCGGACGCGATCAGGCGCTTGGCCTCGATGGTGGCTGCACCGGATTGGCGCCCCCGCTTCGCCGAAGGCGCGTTTCAGATGGCCTGGCGCGACCTCACCCATAATTTCGCGAACCTGCCGTTTGCCTGGCTTTACCCTGGCTATCGCCGGAGCGACCAGCGTCCGCACACCTTGATTTACACCCCCGCCTGCGCCTGGCGGCTGTTCACCAATTCCCGGCTTAAGCCCAAGGCGGATCAATTCGTCCGGAACCTCGTGGCCTCCAGCGTGCCCTATTACGTTTTTCCCCTGCAACTGGATTTCGATTTCCAGATCATTGCCTATTCCAGCTTCGACGGGGTGGCTCAGGCGATCGAACAGGTTCTCGAATCTTTCGCCAAACATGCACCTGCCGAACGAAGCTTGTGCTGAAAGAGCATCCCTGGGACCCCGCGATCACGCGTTGGGAACGGATCATGACGGCGCATGTGAGACGCCTCGGGCTCCAAGGCCGGGTTCATTATCTGCGCGGCGGCAATCTGGATGATCTGGTGCGGGCCTCCCAAGGGATGGTCACCGTGAACAGCACCGCCGGGATGCGCGCCGTGCAACTTGGTCGCCCCCTGAAGGCGCTGGGGCAGGCTATCTACGACGTCCCTGGCCTCACCTTTCAGGATAGCCTTGATCAATTCTGGACAAGTGCCACGCCTCCTGATGCGACGCTCGTTGCCGATTTCCTCAAAGCGCTTGCCGGCTCCGTCCTGATCCGGGGCGTTTTTTTTGAGAAGTCCGGACGCCGCCACGCGGTCGCAGAAGCCGCGCAACGGCTGTTGGACGGAACCGTGGGCGAACCCGCCTGCCTTGAAGCGCCATTACCTGCCCCCGATCAACCGACGCAGAAAGAACCGGTAGACGCCTTGTAGCGGGTTGGGCGCGCGCGCCATTATGTTTGTGTTGTCTCTACGTTCGGGCTGGATCGTAATTCCAAGGTCACCCGGCGTTTCTTTCGGCGCTGAAAAAAATGCGCCTCTCGCACGGTCTCGGCGGCATATTCGCGCCAGCGAAGTTTCATCAGATCGGCCCGAGAGATAATCCCGAGCACGCGTCGGGTTTCCGGATCTACAACAGGTATCCGCGCGGCATCTCGGGCGAGCATCCGGACGACAACCGCGGAAACGGTCTCGCCTGGGCGCGCCGTGACAACGACCCGATCTTTTAACGCCACGCGAAGGGGTTGCGTGCGCGGTGATTTCATGCCGATCCAGCCGAGGATATCTGTTCGGGAGACCAGACCGATAAGCTGCTCCTGGGTGTCTATGACAGGATAAGCGCGATGACGATGCGTGGGCGCCAGAAAAAAATCGATCGCATCGCCAATGGTCAGGTCTGCCGCCAGCGTTTCGACGGGCGTGGTCATAATATCCCGCACCCGTGCCAATGCGGCGAGATCGACGCTGTATTCCCGCGTGAGATGATGGCCGCGCCGTGCCAGCTTCTCCGTCAGGATGGAGCGCTTCATGAACAATACCGTGATCGCATAGCTCACGACGCAGGCGGTGATCACCGGCAGCAGGATGGCATGGTTTCCGGTGAGTTCTACCGCGAACAGACCGGCGGTCAGCGGTGCGCGCATCGTCCCGCCCATCATGGCCGACATACCGAGCACGGCCCAAAAACCAGGATGGGCGGCGGGCAGATAAGGCCCCAGAACGGCTCCCAGGCCACCGCCAATGATGAGCAACGGCGCCAGAACGCCTCCGGATGTGCCGGAGCCCAAGGCGATGGACCAGATCACGCCCTTGACCAGCATCAGCCGCAGCGCTGAGACTCCGAACAACCCTCCCGCCAGCATTTGCGCGATATCCGGGTAACCGACGCCGAGAGCCCGCGGATCGATCAAGCCGCCGATGCCGACGACGGCACCGCCCAATACGGGCCACCACATCCAGTGGACCGGCAGTTTCAAAAAGCCGTCCTCGACGGCGTAGACGAGCAGGGTGAGGAGCGCGGAGCCAAACCCGGCAGCCACGCCGAGCCCGACCAAACCAACCACATGCAGCGGATCGATGATGACGCTGCCCGCGTAGGGAAATAACGGAGACGGGGGCAGAACATATTGCCGTAAGACCGCGGCGGTGATGCAGGCAACGGCGACCGGCAAAAAGCTGCGTGGCTTGAGTTCAAATAACAGGAGTTCGACGGCTAACAGCATCGCCGCAACCGGCGTGCCGAACACAGCTGTCATACCGGCGCAAGCGCCGGCAACGAGCAGTGTCTTGCGCTCCATGTCGGTGAGTTCAAACAATTGCGCGAATAATGAGCCGATTGCGCCACCTGTCATGATGATGGGCCCTTCCGCGCCGAAGGGACCACCGGTGCCGATGGAAATTGCAGAAGAAATCGGCTTGAGGATCGCTGTCTTCAGGTTAAGGCGCGAATTGCCCAGAATAATGGCCTCAAGTGCTTCCGGTATGCCATGTCCACGGATTTTTTCCGTGCCGTATCTTGCCATCAAACCGATGATCAGCGCGCCCAGCATCGGAATAAAGACGGTCCATAACGGCAGATGCCCGTTCGGCGGTATGGGCCCTCCCGGCGGAAGCATCCGGACCGACCAGACGCGATAATACGCCAGATTGTTGACAATGGAGATCAGGCGCAACAACGCCCAGCCGGCGGCAACCCCGCCTGTTCCGGCGACGATCCCCATTAACGCGATAACGAAAACGCGCCGATCCGTGGTAAAATCGCCAAGTTTCTCCACGGCCGTCTTGTGCTGTTTGATCACTGTCATCTTACCGCCAAACATCGAGGTTCGACGGTCTTGTATGTCGTAACACGACATAGTCAAGTGCAGTACAACAATTCGCTTGTTAAGCCTCGGCTTTCCGTGCGCCACCCTCACATACGTCTTGTCCCGTCGCCAACTGCGGCCCCCTGGACGCTTATGTGCCACCTGAAGCTCAGGCCGGGATCTTCAGACTGACGCCTGCCTGTTCAAGCATCGTGCCGATCGGCTCCGGCGGCGGTGTGTCCGTGTACAACGCCGAAATCTCCGTGATATGGCCGACTTTCACCAAGGCGGGCCGCCCGAATTTCGAGCGATCCGCAAGCAGAAACACCCGCCGTGAATTGCGGATGATCGCCTGGGCGCACAGCACCTCGTCCAGGTCGAAATCGAACAGCCCGCCATCCAGATCGATCCCGGAAATGCCGATGATCCCAATATCCGCCCGATATTGCTCGAAGGTCCGCACGGTTGGCTGGCCTGTCACGGCGCCATCGCGGTTGCGCACCTTGCCGCCGGCCATGACGATCGAGAAATGCTCGTTTTCGCTTAAGATTCGCGCGACATTGAGATTGTTGGTGATGACCCTGAGGTCGCGATGGCGCAGCAGCGCGCGCGCCGCCTGTTCGGTCGTGGTGCCGATGTTGATGAACAGCGAAGAATGGTCCGGCACGTCGCTTGCCACCTGTTTCGCGATCCGCTGCTTGGCCGCCAGATTGGTCACCTCGCGGCGATGGTACTCCATGTTCTCGATCGACGAGGCCAATCCGGCGCCGCCGCGATAGCGCGACAGCCTCCCTTCGGTTGCCAGCGCGTTCACATCCCGCCGGATCGTCTGCACCGTCACGTCAAACTGCTGGGCGAGCGCCTCCATCGTCAGGAACCCTTGCCGGCTGACCATTTCCACAATCTGCAGCCGACGCTGCTCATTCCCCTGCGTCTCAGACACTGACCTGCCCCTCCCCTTCGGACCCCGCGATTGTCGCTTTAGCACACCGCAACATGTCGTTCATCCGCACTCTTGCGCACAATGCGAAAGTGCATTTTTAAAATATGTCCGGTTACGCACCTTTTTTTAGACATTTTTTTCGCTTGCGAAAATACGTCAGGCACGTCTACAAGCTCTTAATCGTGGTGATCAGGAAAGCTGCTCAACATGCCCGGGACAAAGGCCGGCGAGCCGGTGGACTGCCTGATTGTCGGCGGCGGCATCAACGGCGCCGGGATCGCGCGCGATGCCGCGGGGCGCGGGCTTTCGGTGCTGCTGGTCGAGCAGCACGACCTCGCTGCGCATACCTCATCAGCCAGCACGAAACTGGTGCATGGTGGGCTCCGCTACCTTGAATATTATGAATTCCGCCTGGTGCGCGAAGCGCTGCGAGAACGCGAGCGGCTGCTGGCCATCGCCCCGCACCTTATCTGGCCGCTGGAATTCGTCCTGCCGCATTCGCAAGAGCAGCGCCCGACCTGGATGATTCGCGCCGGCCTGTTCCTGTACGACCATCTTGCCAAGCGCCGGCGCTTGGCCGCGTCGCGCGCCGTGACATTCGGGCCCCACACCGCAGCAGCCACCCTCAAACCGGCCTATCGCCGCGGCTTTACCTATGCGGATTGCTGGGTCGACGATAGCCGGCTGGTGGTGCTGAACGCGCTGGACGCCGCCGAGCGCGGCGCCGCGATCCGCACGCACACGCGCCTGGTCTCCGCCCGGCCGCAGGGCGCGCTCTGGCATGCCCTGTTGCGAAGCGAAAACGGCCGGAACGAAACGATCATGGCCCGCGCCATCGTCAATGCCGCCGGCCCCTGGGTGGACGAGGTTCTGACCGGCAGGCTGGGACGCGCCGGGGCCAAGAGCGTCCGGCTGATCAAAGGCAGCCACATCATCGTCCGGCGCCTGTATGAAGGAGACCATGCCTTCATCCTGCAAAATACAGACAAGCGCGTCGTCTTCGTCATCCCCTATGAACAGGATTTTACACTGATCGGCACAACCGACATCCCCTATATCGGCAATCCCGAGGCGGTGACGATCTCGGCGGCGGAGACCGATTATCTCTGCGCCAGTGTCTCCCGCTATTTCCGCCAAGCCGTCACGCCGGCGGATGTGGTGCGCAGCTATTCCGGCGTCCGCCCGCTCTACGACGACCATGCGGAAAACGCCTCCGCCGTGACGCGCGACTATGTCTTGGCGACTGAAGGCGGTGCCGGCCGGCCCGCTTTGCTCTCGGTGTTTGGCGGCAAAATCACCACCTACCGCAAGCTCGCGGAACAGGCGCTGGAAAAGCTTGTTCCCCTTCTGGGCCGTCCCGCCGGCACCGGTTGGACGGCGCATGCGCCGTTGCCCGGCGGCGACATGCCGGGCGGGGATTTTCCCACCTATCTCGCCGCGATAATCAACAAATATCCGTCACTGCCGCCACGCCTGCTGCACCGGCTGGCCCGCGCCTACGGCACACGCGCCGAAAGAATTTTGGGCGGCGCGCGAACGCTCGCCGATCTCGGCGAGGATTTCGGCTTCGATCTCACCGCCGCCGAAGTTGACTATCTGGTCGCACATGAATGGGCGCGTACGCCCGAAGATATTTTGTGGCGCCGTTCGAAACTCGCGCTACACGTACCGCAGGGCACCGCCGAACGCCTTGCGGCCTATCTGAAGACGCCTGAAAGCACGAGAACTTTCGCGAGGACTTTCGCAGGAAGGTTGTCCGCCTCGGACTGATATCAATAAAAAAAGTATCATAAATAACAACAAAAAAGCGGAGGAAAAAATGAGCCAATATGTGGGTGCCATCGACCAAGGCACCACCAGTTCACGCTTCATCCTGTTCGACAAGCGCGGCAACGTGGTCTCCCTCGCGCAAAAAGAACATAAGCAGATCTATCCCAAGCCTGGCTGGGTCGAACACGACCCCATGGAAATCCTCGCCAACACCAATGAGGTGATCGGTGCGGCCCTGGCCCGCGCCAACCTCACCGCGGCCGATCTCGCCGCCGTCGGCATCACCAACCAGCGTGAAACCACCTTGCTGTGGGACAAGCGTACCGGCCAGCCTTTGTGCAACGCGCTGGTCTGGATGGATACGCGCACCGACGAGATCGTGCGCCGCTTCATGCGCGATGGTGGCCAGGACCGCTTCCGCGCCAAAACCGGCCTGCCGCTTGCCACCTATTTCGCCGCCTTGAAACTCTGCTGGATTCTGGAAAATGTCGACGGCGCACGGGAGAAAGCCGAATCCGGTGAGGCGCTGTTCGGCACCGTCGATAGCTGGCTTATCTGGAATTTGACCGGCGGCCTGCACGTCACCGATGTCACGAACGCCAGCCGCACCATGCTCATGGATCTGGCCTCCTGCGCCTGGGACGAGGAACTGCTGCGGGCCTTCGACATTCCCGCCGCCTGTCTGCCGCAAATCGTCTCCTCATCCCAAATCTATGGCGAGATTGTCTCAAACCCGCTACGCGGCACGAAACTCGCCGGCATCCTCGGCGATCAGCAGGCCGCCCTGGTTGGCCAAACCTGTTTCGCGCCGGGCGAGGCCAAAAATACTTACGGCACCGGTTCCTTCATGCTGATGAACACCGGCACGGCGCCCATGCCATCGAAGGCGGGGCTGCTCACCACGCTGGCCTATCAGTTCGGCGACGAACCGCCGCACTACGCGCTGGAGGGGGCGATCGCGATCACCGGCGCGCTGGTGCAATGGCTGCGAGACAATATGAAACTCTTCGACGTTGCCGCACAGATCGAACCTCTGGCGCGCAGCGTCGAAGATAATGGCGATGTTTATATCGTGCCGGCCTTCTCCGGCCTGTATGCGCCTTATTGGAAGGATGACGCGCGCGGCGTCATCGCCGGCCTCACGCGCTACGCGACGCGCGCGCATCTCGCCCGCGCGGCCCTTGAAGCCACCGCGTACCAGGTGCGTGACGTCGTCGAGGCGATGCAGGAAGATAGCGGCATCAAGCTCGCCGCGCTGAAGACCGATGGCGGCATGGTCGCGAACGAACTGCTCATGCAATTCCAATCGGACATGCTCGGCACGCCGGTCATCCGGCCCAAGGTGAGCGAAACCACCGCTCTGGGCGCGGCCTACGCCGCTGGCCTCGCGGTGGGTTACTGGCACAACACCGACGATCTGCGCGCCAATTGGGGGGTGGATAAGAGCTGGACACCGGCCATGGCGGAAGACAAGCGCGCCCATCACTACAAATCCTGGAAGAAGGCCGTGCAGCGTTCCTTCGCCTGGGTGGACTGAATCCTCACGAGAACAACACCGACAAAGATAACAACGGGGAGAAACATCCATGAATCGGCAGTTGCTCGGCGAACTAATCTCCGAAGCTCTCGCCATCTTCATCATCATTGCATTCGGCGATTCCGTCGCCTGTATGTACGTCCTGTACGACCCCAGCCCCTATGTAAACGCCTATTGGGGCGTCTGTATCTCCTGGGGCCTCGCGGTCACGATCGCCATCTACGTCACGGGCTCGGTCTCAGGCACCCATGCCAATCCCGCGGTCACGTTGGCGCTGGCCCTCTTCCGCGGCTTTCCGGCCAAAAAGGTCGTTCCTTACTGGGCTGCCCAGGTCTTTGGCGCCTTCGTTGGTGCCATGATTGTCTATACGCTGTTTCAGCCGGTCATCGACCATTTCAACACCACCCACAACCTCACCCGCGCGGCAGGTGGCGCAGCGGGCGTGTTCTTCACCCATCCCGGCCTCGCGATCACGCCGCTGCACGCGCTGAGCGACGAGATCATCCTCACCGCCTTCCTGCTTCTCGGCATTTTCGCAATCACCGAGCAGTATAACGAAATGGCCCCCGGGGCGAATTCCGGTGCGCTGATGATTGGCTTTCTGGTCGCCACCATCGGCGCCTCGATGGGCTATCTGGACGCCTGGGCGATCAACCCGGCCCGCGATTTCGGACCACGGCTTTTCGCCTATTTCGCAGGCTGGGACGCGGCGGCCTTGCCGTCGCCCGGCAATTACTGGTGGATCCCGATCGTTGGCCCTCTGGTTGGCGGCGTCATCGGCGCTGGTGCCTATCAGTACCTCGTCCATCCCTTCCTGCCGGCGCGCGTCCGGGCGATGGAAGCGGCGCGGACGGGCACCGGGCGGTCCAGCGTCCATCTGGCGGAATAGGCATCTGGCAAGATGCGCTTATTGCGCCATGGGCTAGGGCGACACTCAAAGCCCATGGCGCAATGTCACAAAATCTTATGCTTGGCTGCTTAAAAATTCTTTTTTTCCAAACCAACTTTGTTCTTAAAACCCAGGTGAGGATAGCGTGAAAAAGCTCATCAATGCTCCCGACAAGGTGGTTGACGAAGCGCTCGCCGGCATGGCGGCCGCCCATGGCAATCTCATCAAGGTCCACACCGACCCGAATTTCATCACCCGCGCGGATGCGCCGGTGCCGGGCAAGGTCGCCATCGTGTCCGGCGGCGGTTCCGGGCATGAGCCGATGCATGGCGGCTTCGTTGGCCGCGGCATGTTGGATGCCGCCTGTCCGGGCGCGATGTTCACCAGCCCGACGCCAGACCAGATGCTCGCCGCGACCAAGGCGGTGAACGGCGGCGCCGGCGTGCTGCACATCGTGAAGAACTACACCGGTGACGTGATGAATTTCGAAATGGCGGCCGATCTTGCCAAGGAAGAGCGGATCGCCGTCAACGCTGTCGTGACCGATGACGACGTCGCGGTGCAGGACAGCTTGTACACCGCCGGCCGGCGCGGTGTCGGCGGCACCGTGCTGGCCGAGAAAATTTGCGGCGGCGCGGCGGAGGCCGGCGCGGACCTCGATGCCGTTACGTCGCTGTGCCGGGAGGTGAATGCATCCGTGCGATCTATGGGCGTGGCCCTCTCCGCCTGCACGGTTCCACATGTCGGCAAACCGGGTTTTACGCTGGCGGACGACGAGATCGAATTTGGCATCGGCATTCATGGCGAACCCGGGCGCAAACGGCTGAAGCATGCCAGCGCCGATACGTTGGCGGAAATGCTGATGGAGCCGGTACTTTCCGACCTGCCCTTCACGCGTGGCGATCACGCATTGCTCTTTGTCAACGGCATGGGCGGCACGCCGCTCATCGAACTCTACGTGCTGTTCCGGAAGGCCCACGAAATCGCCAGCAAGCATGGCGTGACGATCAGCCGGTCGCTGGTCGGCTCCTACATCACCAGCCTGGAGATGGCCGGCGCGTCGATCAGCCTGCTGCGCCTGAACGAGACGATGGTGAAATATTGGGATGCGCCGGTGGTGACACCTGCGCTCCGCTGGGGCGCATAATGGCGTCCCAACTCGGCATCGGCGAACTGGCGGACTGGCTCGGCCGCGCGGCCACGCGCTACGCGGCAGGGCAAGGCTATTTGTGCGATCTCGATGCCGCCATCGGCGACGGCGACCATGGCGCTAACCTTGCGCGCGGTTTCACCGCCGTCGTCGCCAAGATCGGCACGCCGGCCAGCCCAGGTGCCATGTTGAAATCCTCCGGCATGGTGTTGATCAGCACCGTGGGCGGTGCCTCCGGCCCCCTCTACGGTACGTTGTTCGTGGACATGGGGAAGATGGCGGGCGATGCTCCGCTTCTGGACAAAGACGCCTGGACCGATCTCCTGAAGGCTGGCTTGGCCGGCGTGATGGCGCGCGGCAAGGCACAGCCGGGCGACAAGACCATGATCGACGCCCTTGACCCGGCGGTCGCCGCCTTCGCCGCAGCCCCGAACCTCGGAACCGGCCTTGCCGCCGCTGCGCAGGCTGCCGCAGCGGGGGCCGCCGCCACCGTGCCGATGATCGCCCGTAAGGGCCGCGCGTCCTATCTGGGCGAGCGTGCCATCGGCCATCAGGACCCTGGCGCCACGTCTCTCGCTTGGCTGCTCGAAGCCCTCGCCCAGGCCGCGGGCTGATCCATGAGCGTCGGCCTTCTCCTGGTTTCCCATAGCGCGGGCCTGGCTGAGGCCACCGAACGCCTGGTCCGGCAGATGACCGGCGACAGGCTGCGCCTGCAAATCGCCGCAGGCACCGGTACGGATGCCGACGCGCTCGGCACCGACGCCACGGCAATTCTCGCCGCGTGCGAGGCGCTGCGCGATTGTACAGAGATCGTCATCCTGATGGATATCGGCGGCGCGATCCTGAGCGCCGAACTCGCGCGTGACCTGGCGGACGAGGAGCTGCAGAGAAAAATCCATTTTTCTGCCGCACCGTTCGTGGAAGGTGCAATCGCTGCCGGCGTTGCCGCCGCCGCGGGCCTGGAAGTCACGCACGTGCTGGCGGAAGCGGAAAGCGGCCTGATGCAGAAACAATCCTGCCTCGGCGCCGCACCGACAACGGACGCCGAACCGCAACCGGGTGCTGCGCCCGTGACCCGCGAAGTGGTCATCGCCGATCCGCACGGGCTGCACCTGCGCCCCGCTGCCGCCTTTGTAAAACTGGCCGCAGCCTCCAAGGCCGAGATTGCCCTCCGTCTCGGCGCAAGGAGGGCGCGCGGTGACAGCCTGACCTCCCTGATGACTCTCGGCGCCGCCGCCGGCACCGTTGTCACCATCGAAGCCGCCGGCCCGGATGCTCACGAGGTCGCCGAGGCGCTTTGCCGCCTGCTCGAACAAGCACCGCAAACATCCCCTAGCGCCGCACAGGAAGGCAGCGGCCCCCTATGTCTCTCGCCCGGGACAGCAGCCGGCAACCTGTTCGTCGTCGAGCGCCCCACGCACGAGATCCCCCGCTTGCCGGCTACCGACCGCCAAGCCGCCCGCCACCGCCTGGAGACCGCCCTTCGCGCGGCAACCGCCACCCTCGCCGGCAACCCTATTCTCGAAGCCCAGGCCGCGCTTCTTGCCGACCCGGAATTGCGCGAAGCCGCCTTCCGCCGTATCGCGCAGGACGGACAAAACGAAGCGGCCGCGTGGCACGCTGCCATCACCGCCCTCGCCGCCGCCTATGACCGCCTTGAAACCCCCTATCTGCGCGCCCGCGCCCGAGACGTCACCGAAGCCGGAGCCGCCGTCCTTCGCAGCTTGCTGGGCGGTTCCCAGCACGACATCGCCTGGCCCACCCACCCCGCCATCATCCTGATCGAAGACCTCTCGGCCGCCGAAGCCGCCTGCCTGCCGGCAACCGTGCTCGGCGTGCTCGACAGGCGCGGCGGCCTTTCCAGCCATGCGACGATTCTGCTCCGCGCCGCAGGCATCCCGGCCCTTGGCAATGTCATACTCGAGCCCATCCCCTCTTCTATCGCCTTTGACGGCGCCACCGGTGCCATGTTCCCCGACCCCGACGCCAGCACGATCGCCAGCCTTATCTCCACGCCAGCAGCGACCTGCGGCCCCTCCACACTGCCCCTCGCCGACGGTTCCCGCCTTGAACTTTGGGCCAATGTCTCAGGCGAAGCGGATGCAACCGCCGCCGCCCGCGCGAACGCCTACGGCATCGGCCTCGCCCGCACCGAAATGCTGTTCCTGGGCCGCTCCGACGCGCCGAGCGAGGCCGAACAGGAAGCCCGCATCGCCAAAATGCTGCACCCGTTCGCAGGACGCCCTGTCACGGTCCGCGTGCTGGACGCCGGCGCCGACAAACCCGTCCCCTTCCTTCACCTCTCCCCCGAAACCAATCCCGCGCTCGGCATCCGCGGCATTCGTGCCCTGCTCCGTCACAAGGATTTCTTCGCGGCCCATCTGCGCGCGATTCTGCGCGCCGGTGCCGGGCACGATCTGCGCATCATGATCCCGATGGTCAGCGTCGCCGACGAAATGGACGCAGCCCGCGACCTTTTGGCCGCCGCCGCAAGAGAGGTCGGCGCCACGATTCCCGCTCTCGGCGCGATGATCGAAGTTCCCGCCGCCGCCATCCGGATTCAGGACCTCGCCCCCGCCGCGGATTTCTTCTCCATCGGCACCAACGACCTCACCCAATACGTCTTCGCAGCCGACCGCGAGGAGGCCGCCTTCCTTGCCGATCCCGCCCACCAAGCCATCCTCGATCTCTGCGCCGCCATCGTGCGCGGTGCCGGCGCCAAACCGGTTTCCGTCTGTGGCGAAGCCGCCGGCGACGCGCGCACGGCAAAATTGCTGGCCGGCGTCGGCATACGGCGGCTCTCGATGGGCGCTGCCAGGCTAGGCGCGATCCGCGCCGCTTTTTCCGCCTAATCGGATTGCTGGTCAGACGGCTCGGGCTGATCCGAGTTGGTCGTCAGACTCACGCGGGGTGGATGCTCTCCAGTTCCGGCAGAAGGACGACGCTCTCCTGTTCATTCGGATCGGTTCGCGCGATCACGGCGACCACCCTCTCGGTCATGCTGGGGTTGTAGGGCAAATGGGGAACGTTGGCTGGAATGTAGAAAAAGTCGCCCGGCCGGACGAGAGAATGATGCTCCAGCCGCTCCCCATGCCATACGCCCGACTCGCCACTCAAGGCATAGATCGCCGTCTCATGCGCGACATGCTTATGGGCGCGCGCTCGCCCACCCGGCGGAATGGTCACGAGCTGCAGATGGATCGCTTGCGCGCCGACCGACTGCGCCGAAACGCCGACGGTGTATTGCAACCCCTGCTTGCCTGTTGACCGTTCGTCTTGGTGAACCAGACGGCAGGATGGAAGTGACGCTTCGCCTGTTGAAATATTCATCTGAGGAATCCCTCCGATATATCCGCGGCCAGTAGGCGGGCTTAATCGTTCAGTGGTGGCGGAACCCAGCGGCAGTGAGATGTGTCCCACGCTCCTTTGGATCAAGGGACGCGAAGCCGGCTTCCGTCGGAAACCGCACAGCACGAATTCGATCGGCCGCACTTTGAATGACGGCTCAAACGCACCATTTGCGTTGTCGAGACACGCGTGAGGAGCATTAGAAATGGCCGGCGGTTGGGCGCCCGACGGGGCGGTTCAGGATCAGATCGACGACACCATCGCGGACGCGGTTATGATCGCGCGTGCGAGAATGCCTGCAGGTGAAGGCGAGACACATTGCGCGGAGTGCGGCGAGCCGATACCCGAGGGACGGCGCCGCGCCGTACCAGGGGTCCGCACCTGCGTCGAATGTCAGTCCGCCCGCGATGCCCGACAGGTGACCCCGGGCATCAATCGGCGAGGCAGCAAAGATAGTCAGCTTCGTTGAGAGGGATTGCGCCTGGCCCTTACACCTTTCCCTGCCGCACCGTCTCAAAGTCGCCCTCCGGGGACGGCTCCCAGCCGAAAACACTGCGGCCGCCATATTCATGGGACCGGGCGCGTTCCTCCGCGATCAGGGCCGCTAGCGAAGGCCCGGTGGCGGTCCGTTCAAGCCGGCGCGCCTGATCATCAAGGCGCTGGATCGCCGCCAATTCCTCCTCGTTCCCAAGTCTCGCCTTGCGGACGGCAGACTTCATGACCTCGATCGTCCGGTCATACACAAGCGTCGGCACCGGGTAGGGGTGCCGGTCCTTGCCGCCATGCGCGAGTGAGAACCGGGCCGGGTCGGTGAAGCGGCAGGGCGCGCCATGCACCACCTCGGCCACCATTGCCAGCGCGCGGACGGTGCGGGCCCCAACGCCTGGTACCAGCAAGAGCTCGGCGAAGTCCTTCGGCCCGCAATCGGCCGCCGCGGCGAGGGCGCCATGCAGCCGGCGCTCAACCACGTCATCCGGCCGGACATCGTGATGCTCAGGCAGAACCAGATGCGGCAGGAGCGCCTGCGAGTCCGCTTTGGCCACGCCCGCCGTCCTCCCCTCAATGCGCGTTACCTCGCGCACGATGCGGCCGGGGCCCATGTCGCTGAGCAGATGGAGTTGTCCATCGCGTGATGCGGCCGCGCGACGGTCCGCCAGGTTGACGATCATGCCCTGCCCCGCCCCTTCAATCGCGGCATGGGGCGCATCGACGAAGCTCTCCAGCCCCTCCGACAGCCAGTGATAGCGCCGCGCCTGTCGCCGCTCGCCATTCATCCCTTGCTGCACCACCACCCAGCGCCCATCATCCGCCACGATGAAGCCGTGCAGGTAAAGGTCAAAACCGTCCTGGAGCGCGGCACTGTCAACCTTCGCCACCAATCGGCTCGACCGGGCGAGCGCGGCGCCATCGAGACCAACGCGTTCGCTGACCGCGATAAGCTCACTTGGCGTCGCCCGGCTGTGTTTTCCACGGCCCCCACAGACATGGATGCCGAGTTCGTCGGAGAGCGGCGCCAAGCCGCGCTTCAGCGCGCCGAGCACGCTGGTCGTGATCCCAGACGAATGCCAGTCCATCCCCATCACGGCGCCGAAGGACTGAAACCAGAACGGATGTGCCAAGCGCCGCAGCAGCTCGTCGCGCCCATATTCCAGCACGATGGCCTCCACAATCACCGCCCCCAGGCGCGCCATCCGTTGGCCGAGCCAAGCCGGCACGCGACCGCCATGCAGCGGCAGGTCGGCGCTGCCCGCGCGCCGCACCATTAGGATGCTGTTCCCAGAAAGGACGTGGATGCGCGCAGGATTCCTTCGTGCGATCCCGGTAGGCGTGATCCGGCCTCCTCGCAGAGGGGCGTCCAGAAGCTTGATGTGGCCAGGCCGACCATCCCGGTCTGCGCTTTGTGTTTCAGTCTGCAGTTCATCGATGTTAGCCATAGCGCCTTTAGAACAAAAAGTGAACTCAGAACATGACCCCCGATTGCCCAGCGCTTGCTCAACCATGCCGGCGGGCTCACCACGCGCCCGCTCGACCATTCGATGGCATGTTCACGTAGCCACAGCGCGTGCAAAAAACATTTTTCCTTAACAACGATTTCAGGCAACATCGTTTTCATTAAACATGTAGTAACAATGGCCTTCCATATCGGAAGCGCGCCGATTGCCTTGGACATACAGACCTTCTTGCCCTGCCGAATAGCACGCCCAAGCAATTAACCTTCATGGCGAATATGGGATTTTAAAGCCTTGTTACCTCGTTCGGATAAGCCGCAGTCGACTCAATTGCGAATCTAATCAGTTGCGAAGGTCATGCCCGCGATGTCTCAACTTGGCACTTACGCACCCTGGGGCTGCGCCGGTGCTTGGCGGTGCGATGAATCCTGCTCGGTGGTCGCGGCTCCGTGATGCCGCGGCGGGGCCGTATCATCCTCACCCCGCTTCCGGCCCTGGCGCTCATCGGCTGCATGGTTGGCCCCAATTTCACGACGCCCGAGGCCAATGTCGCTAATCACTATCAAAACGCCACAACTCTCCAAGCCGGGCCCGTCAACGACGCCATCTGGTGGGAGAATTTCCACGATCCAACCCTCAACAACCTCATTCAGGCAGGGTACAAAAACAATCTTTCGCTCCAGATCGCCGGCGTGCGGGTCCTGCAGGCGCGCGCTGAGCTTGCCGCTGCCGTCGGGCAGCTTTACCCGCAGCAGCAAGGCGCATTCGGCAGCTATACCTATGAGCGCCAGAGCAAGGCGGCGCCCACCAATATCGCCGGAACCGCCACGTATTTGAACGTCGCCCAGCTCGGTTTCACAGCGGACTGGGAGCTAGATTTCTGGGGTAAATTCCGCCGCGCCATTCAGGCGAACGACGCCAGTTTCCTGGGCTCGATCGATGCCTATGACGCCGCCTTGGTCACCCTCACCTCCGACATCGCCACCAGCTACATCGCCATCCGCACGCTGCAGGCGCAAATTCAGGTGGCCCAGAGCAACATCGTGGTGCAGACCGAAAGCCTGCGCATCGCCAATGCGCAGTTTCACGCCGGGCAAACCAACCTACTGGACGTGGAACAGGCGCAAACGCAACTCGGCACCACAGAGGCGACATTGCCGACGCTGCGGGCCCAACTCGGCGTTCAGCAAGACGCGCTTGCGATTCTGCTGGGCATAACCCCCGACAAGGTCGCCCCCCTGCTGGCCGGGAGCACCGCCATCCCGCAGGCGCCTTCCGGCGCCGTGGTCGGCATCCCGAAAGACCTGCTTCGGCAGCGGCCGGATGTGAAAGAGGCCGAACTCGCCGCCGCCAGCCAGTCGGCGCTGATCGGCGTGGCCCAGGCGCAGCTTTATCCGGCGCTCTCGCTCTCCGGCACTTTTGGCTGGGAATCCAGTACCTCCCATCGCGCTTCGCTCGGCGATCTGTTCAACTGGTCGAGCCGCGCCATCACGCTCGGCCCCTCGGTACAGATTCCGCTGTTCAATTACGGCCAGATCACCAACCAGGTGCGCGCGCAGGACGCAGCGTTCGAACAATCGATCCTGAATTATCAGAACATCGTCCTGCAGGCTCAGCAGCAAGTGCAGGACGCCATCACCAATTATGTGCAGGCGCAACAAGCCGTCGCGGCGCTTAACGCCGCGGTTCAGTCGGCCGTGCAGGCAACCAACCTCGCGATGATCCGCTACGTGGACGGCGCGACCGATTACACCACGGTGCTCACCGTCGAGCAGGCCCAGCTGCAGGTCCAGAATTCACTGGCAGTCGCTGAGGGGAATGTGCCGCAAGCACTGGTGGCCCTCTATACCGGGCTCGGCGGCGGCTGGCAGATCGCCGAGGGGCATGATGTCGTCCCCGACCGCATCAAGACCGACATGGCCCGCCGGACCAACTGGGGCGGTCTCCTCGCCCCGGCCCATCACGCGGCGCCCACAACCAGAGCGCAACAGATAAAACAAACCTATGTGCCGAATTGGTGACGTATGAGACATAGCCTTGTGCCGGAACGGCTTGTGCTGCTGGGCAGGCTGCTCGGCGGGCTGCTGCTCACGCTCCTGCTCGCCGGCTGCAAACCCGGCAACCGCTACCATGCGCCGCCGCCACCGCCCGTTACCACCAGCAAGCCGGTGCTGATGCCCATGACAACTTATCTCTACGTCACCGGCAGCACAGTGGCGGTGAACTCAGTGCGGCTTGTCGCCCGCGTCCCCGGCTATCTCGAGAGCATTGACTACACCGACGGCAGCATCGTCAAAAAAGGCCGGCTTCTGTTCGTGATCGAACCCGCGCCTTACGCCGCCAAGCTCAAGCAGGCCGTGGCCGCCATCGCGCAGGCCAAGGCGCAGGTCCTCTACGCGCAGTCGCAATACGACCGGCAGCTCCAAATGATCAAACAGAACGCCACATCGCAGGCGAATGTGGAGCAGTGGCGCGCGACGCGCGACTCCGATGAGGCCACGGTGATCGAGAACATCGCCAATGCGGACATCGCCCGCATCAATTATGGCTATACCAGCGTCTCCGCCCCCTTCGATGGGCGGGTCAGCCGCCATCTCGTCGATGTCGGCAATCTTGTTGGAAATTCCAGCGCCACCGCGTTGGCCACCATCGACCAGCTCAACCCGATTTATGTCTATTTCAGCGTCAACGAGCTCGACCTTCTGAAACTCCGCGCCGCCCTCATCGCCCGGGGACGGAACCCGCAGAACGTCCACGGCGCGCCGATCTTCGTCGGCTTGCAGTCAGAGCCGGACTATCCGCATCCCGGCAAAATTGACTACGTCGCCACCAGCCTCGACCCATCGACCGGCACCATCGAAGGCCGCGCTGTGCTCGATAACGACAGCAATCTCCTGCTGCCGGGCCTGTTCGTGCGCGCGCGGATCCCGCTCGGCAAACCGGTCCAGGCCCTGGCGCTGCCGGACACCGCGGTGCTCAGCGATCAGGCGGGCCCTTACGTCTATGTCGTCGGCGCCAATCACGTCGTTGCGCAGAAACGCGTGCGAACCGGCACGGAGGAAAACGGTATGATCGCGGTCACCGGCCTTGGCGCCACCGATCAGGTCATTATCGCTGGTCTGCAGAACGCGGCACCCGGCACCACGGTGGCGCCAGGCGAACAGGATATCTCCGTCCCCGCCGCCAACGGTCCCGGTTAGGGCCCTCCCATGATCTCACAATTTTTCATCGAGCGGCCGGTTCTCGCCAAAGTCATCGCCGCCCTTTTCGTCCTGCTCGGGCTGGTCGCCATCAACACTCTGCCGGTTTCGGAGTATCCGCAAATCGTCCCGCCCACCATCGTCGTCACCGCCAGCGACCCGGGCGCTGACGCTAAGACCCTGGTCAATACCGTCGCCCTGCCCATCGAGCAGCAAGTCAACGGCGTCGCGAACATGCTCTACATGCAATCCACCAGCACCAGCGCCGGCAATTACACGCTGATCGTTACCTTCAAGGTCGGCACGGATCTGAATTTTGCTCAAGTCCTTGTCCAAAACCGGGTCTCCGCGGCACTCGCGCAATTACCCAGTGCCGTCCAGCACCAGGGCGTGGTCGTGCAGCAGAAATCCACGGCAATTTTGCAATTCATCACCCTGACCTCGCCGCACAAAACCTATGACGGCCTGTTCCTTAACAATTACGCCATCATCAACATGCAGAACACGCTGGCGCGGCTGCCGGGCGTAGGCAATGTGAATGTCTTCGGCACCGGCGAATACGCCATGCGCATCTGGCTCGATCCTGAGAAAATGCAGGGTTTCGGGCTCACGCCCACCGACGTCATCAACGCGCTGCGCGAGCAGAACGTCGCCGTTCCCGCCGGGCAGATCGGCGGTCCGCCGGTCTCATCGCCACAGGCTTTTCAACTCACCGTCAACGTTCCCGGCCTGCTCTCCAATGCTGAGCAATTCGCCAACATCATCGTCAAATCCGCCGGCCCGACCAACCCCAGAGGCGGCGTAACCTCCAGCAGAATTGTCCGTATCCGCGATGTCGGGCATGTTGAGCTGGGCTCTGTCAACTACAACATGATGTCCACCTATAATGGCCAGCCCACCGCCGCCATTGGCATCTATCAATTGCCGGGCGCCAACGCGCTTGCCGTCGCCGAAGAAGTCCGCCGCACCGTCGCGAAAATGGCGAAGCAGTTTCCCGCGGACATCCAATACAACATTCCCTTCGACACCACGATTTTCGTGACCGCCTCGGTCGATGAAGTTTACAAGACCCTGTTCGAAGCCGGCTTGCTGGTTCTCGCGGTGATCATGCTCTTTCTGCAAAGCTTCCGCGCCATTGTGGTGCCGGCGACCACGGTGCCGGTCACCATCATCGGCGCCTTCGCCGCCATGGCCGTGCTCCATTTTTCCATCAACATCCTCACGCTGCTGGGACTCGTTTTGGCCATCGGCATCGTGGTCGATGACGCCATTGTGGTGGTCGAAGGTGTCACCCACAAAATGGAGTCCGAGGGTGTCGATGCCAAAAAGGGCGCCATCGACGCGATGCGCGAGCTGACGAGCCCGATCCTCGGCATCACCCTGGTGCTGATGTCGGTCTTCATTCCCGCCGCCTTCATGCCGGGCATCACCGGCCAGATGTACGCGCAGTTCGCCTTGGTCATTGCGGCGACGGCACTGATCAGCGCCATCAACGCGTTAACGCTGAAACCCACGCAATGCGCGGTCTTTCTCAGGCCGAGGGCCCCCGACGCCCCGAAGAACATCGTCTTCCGCAGTTTCGACCGGCTCTACGACCCGCTGGAAGCCGCTTATGTGAGGCTCATCGACCGCATGGTTCACCGCAGCGGGCTGATGGTGGTCATCGGCCTCGTGCTCATCGGTCTGGCCATTTTTGGCCTTAGCCGGATTCCCTCTGCCTTCATCCCGATCGAGGATCAGGGCTATATGATCATGAGCGTGCAGTTGCCGGATTCCGCCTCGATCGGCCGCACCAACGCGGCGCTCGCCCAACTCCGGGGTAAAATCGCGAAATTACCCAGCGTTGAAAACGTGATCGCCATCAGCGGCGTGTCGGTGCTCGACAACAACGCCACGCTTTTCAATGCTGGCGTGATCTACGTGATGCTGAAACCCTGGGACGTCCGCGGCAAGGCGGAAAGCTTGCTGCCGGTCTATGACGACCTCAACAAAATCGCCGCCGGCACCCTTGACGCCAAGGTGCTGGTGATCCCGCCTCCCCCCATCCAGGGCCTCGGCCAGTCCGGCGGTTTTCAAGGGGTGGTCGAATTGCAGGACGGCAGCTTCGACTATGCGAAGCTGCAACAGGTGACCGACCTCGTCGACAGGGACGGAAACACGCAGAGCGAATTGAAAAACCTCTTCAGCACGTACCGTTCACAAGCGCCGCAGGTTCTGGCCGCGGTGAACCGCACCAAGGCGCGCGCGCTCGGCGTGACCATCGGCGACGCCTACGACACTTTGCAAACCTATCTCGGCTCGTCCTATGTCAATCTCTTCACGAAATACGGTCAGGTTTTTCCGGTCTATGTTCAGGCTGACTCCGCGGCCCGCATGACCGCCGCCGCCGTGCGCAACTATACCGTTCGCAATAACCAGGGGCTGATGGTGCCGCTTGGCACGCTGGCGGACATCACGCCAAACCATGGTCCGCCGATCATCACGCTTTACAACACCTATCCCAGCGCGCTCGTCAATGGCACGGCAGCACCTGGCTACAGCTCCGGCCAGGCATTGACCGTCATGGATGATCTGACGAGCCATGTGCTCCCCTCCAGCTTTGGCTTTGAATGGACCGCCACCGCCTTTCAGGAAAAACTCGCCGGCAGCGCCGCCACGCTCATTTTCGGCCTGTCGCTGCTGCTGGTCTATTTGGTGCTCGCCGGTCAATATGAGAGCTGGATCACGCCAATCGCGGTTTTGCTGGCTGTGCCGCTCGCCCTCCTTGGCACCGTCGCCGCGCTCACGGCGCTTGGCCTCGCGAACAATCTCTACACCCAGATCGGCCTGGTTCTTCTCATCGCCCTTGCCGCCAAAAACGCCATTCTCGTTGTCGAAGTCGCCCGCGAGGAACGGCAGGTGCACGGCAAAACGATCCTCGAAGCGGCTGTTCTGGCGGCAAAAATTCGCTTCCGGCCGATCATCATGACCTCATTCGCCTTCATCCTCGGCGTGATGCCCTTGATCTTCGCTTCGGGTGCGGGCGCCAATGCCCGCAAATCGATCGGCGTTGCGGTTGCCAGCGGCATGATCGCGTCCACCTGCATCGCCGTGGTCTTCGTGCCGTCCTTCTACGTCGTATTGCAGCGCTTCAATGAGCGCCGCAGCAAACAGAGCAGGGCAACGCCTGCCCGCGTAACGGATGAGTGAATGTTGGCATGATCGACGCCGCAATAAGCGGTGTCGTCAAATGGTTTAGAAACAGTTTGTCGCGGCCGAAGCCCCTTGATCCATCAAGGGGCCTCGGCTGCTTCACGGAGGACTAATTCAGCTTGTAGATCAGCAATTCAGCGTCGCGTTTGCCCGCCTTCGGCGCAATCACGTACAAGCGATGAAGCGTGTCGACCAAAATCGAGGTCTTTCCTGCATGGGTGTCAATGAGCGCTACGGGGTAAACCGAACGATTTTCGCCCACGCGATAGACACTTTCGCCCCCATGCCCACTCACATAGATTTGGTTGTTTTGGGGATCAAACCACATACTGTCGGAGATATTCGTGCTGTCGAGCACCTGGAGCTCTGCGCCCGTTTTTGCGTCGAGGACGAACAATTTTCCGGGCCTGCGCGCCCCCACAAACAAAAGCTGCGCCTTCTGGTCAAGGGCGAGAGGGACAGGAAGAGTAAGGCCGGGGGGAGACAATACGCTCACCAGCTTCTGCGTGTCGAGGTTGATTTCGCCAACCGCATTCTTGTCCCGCATGCTGACAAAAAGCATGTGGCTTGGATCGTCGATAACCATCCCTTTTAGAGTCGATGCAGGAATATCGATGGTCGATATGATCCGCATCGTCTTGACATTGATCGCCTGTATTTGCGACGTTTTTTGCTCTGCTGATATAACGCGGCTTCCCACGTAGAAGACATTTTGTCGCGTATCCAGGACGCCCCCGTCGGGGTCCTCGCCGGTTGGCACCGACGCAAGGAACTTCCCATGTCTATTGAAAAGCTTGACTTCATTCTGTCCCCCGTCGGCAAGCAGAATATTTCCGGATCCTTCTTCGACGGCCAAGCGATGAGGCTTCTTAACGTCAGAAATCGCTCCGAGAAATTGCCCGCTGCGCAGCGCAAAAATCTCCACAAGATTGGAGGATTCGGCAGACGCGAAAAGCCGATCGCGACGGAGGTCTACCGCCATCTGATCAAAGTCTCCCGGTTGCGCGTTCGGAATTTGCACCTCTTTGATCAGCAGGGGTTTCGTCCCGCCAGTATCGGCGAGCGCCATCTCTAAGCCTGAAGCCGAAAAGAGCAAAAGGCCGATCAACAGTCGAAATTTCATCACATCATCTTTCTTTTGGTCAAAGAGGAACGCTGCGTATGCCTGCGCGAGCTGCAGGCAGAAGCCTCGCCGCCGCGCAACCACCAGTCCCGCAGCCCCCAGGTTGATGCCTCGCGCTGCGGTCTCAGCCCCGTGGCCCCGCGCAGGGCGACGACTGCGGTGGTTTTGATTGCGCCGCCTCAGAAATATAGATACCATTTCTTTTGCATTCCGCTCAACCTTAAGAAGTTGTCTCATCGGAGTGAAACCTTGGTGTGGTGAGCATTTTACCTTCGTCCAGGGAGAGAGTGCGATGAACCAAAATTTATCCTTATTTGGGCGTCTGAAACGCCAAGCCCCTCGGCTAGTTCCGGCGTTGATGGCTTCGCTTCCACTCGCCGCTTGTGCCCAAGTGCCCACAGGCCCGACGATTGCCGCACTTCCCGGCAAGGACATGTCGGCCCAAGACTTTCAATCTGCTGACTTGGCGTGCCGCAACGAGGCGCAGTTCAGCTTTAGGCTGCAGGCTGCACCCGGGGTATCGGCGACCAACTACACAGCGGGCGGTGGTAGCGCCCTGGTTGCGGCTGGCTATACCCCGCAACAGCAGTACAATGTCGTTTACGCCCAATGCATGAATGCTCGGGGCGCCAAGATCAACACCGCTGTCGTAGCCCGGTACCCTAACTTTCCATACTATTGGTATTATCCGTACTCGTACGAGATCTATCCATGGACGACCAGGGTGGTCTGTTACTGATTCCGCCCTTCTCGCAGTAAAGGTTTCAACCCGGATCGCCTAAAGGGAAGATTAGCTAAGGGCACCGTTATCAATGCTTGGCTAGGTAAGCTGCCCCGCAGAGCAGCAAACATGGCAATAAAATGCCAGCCAGAACGCTTGCAGGCGTGTGCAGCACCACGGCCGCGGCAATGATACTGACACCGGCGACACCCAGCGTATGTTTGTCGCCGAACAGGGTCTTCATAAATCCTTGCATTTAGCGAATCTCCGCTTTGAGCGCTTTGGGAGTGTAAAGGCGAATGAGGCCCAGGCCGCCGAGAACATAGA
This sequence comes from Acidocella sp., assembly GCA_035493735.1. GTDB lineage: Bacteria > Pseudomonadota > Alphaproteobacteria > Acetobacterales > Acetobacteraceae > Acidocella. The sequence goes on along the minus strand of DATJHR010000028.1, from coordinate 4,039 downwards.
AGGCAAACAGTGCCACCAAGGAAGCATCACCCAACGGCCAGTCATAGCCGAGCGCTTGCAGCATCCAGAAGGTACCGAAGCTGAGAATGCCAGAACCGACGGTGAATTTGATGGTGTTTTCCGGCACTTTGGACAGCGGGCGACGGGCTAGCGCACCGGCGGCGCAGACCACGATCAAGGCGGCGATGGCAGCACCGCCCGCCGCCAGCGTGTGATGGGTCTGCACGCCGAGCGCGACGACGATGAGCCAGACTTCAAGCCCTTCCAACAGCATACCGTTGAAGGCGATCCACCAGGCCGCGCGCGTTTCATGAATGTCTGCGCGCGCCTGCAAGCCGGCGAATTCAGCATCCTCGTCATGCAACTTTTTCAATCCGGCGCCCCGGGCAACGGCTTTGCCCAGCCAGCGTACACCGAACAAAATGAGAAACACGCCGACCACGAACTGCAAGATGGTGAGGTTGTGGATCAGGGGGAGGACAAAGCTGCCGATGGAAGTTAGCACTGCAAGAAACAGCAGCGCGGCACCCGCGGCCCCGAGGGCGCGGCGCCAGCCGATGGAGAGCGCAACAGCCAGAACAATCGTGTAAGCCTCCACCCATTCGACAGTAGCGGTAAGGAAGGTGGCGATAAGGGCGCCCATCATGATTGGGGATCTCCGTAGTCTGCAAAAAGCGGATTTTTCTTGGTCAATAGAAGGAGTTTAGCTGGAACCGGCCGGTTCAAGTTCAACTCCTTTGGTTTAATCGCCGTCCACGTCCGGCGCCGCCATCTGGAATGTCACCGTAACCGTGATGTGGTAGGTGCGACCCTGAAACCCTTGCGGCGGCGGCGGGTAGGAGGCGATGCGCGCATCCTCCAGCGCTGCTTTGTCGAGCAGCGGATAGCCCGATGAGCGCGTCAGCGTGATGCCGGTCACGACACCGTTGAGATAGGTGAAGGTGAGCTGCGGCGCGCCGGTCTCACCGGCCATCTGCGCGGCCTGCGGATAGACCTGGTTGGCATGCGCCTGCAGCGCGCGCTTGATCGCGGCGCTGAAAGCGTCGACCTGCCCGCCGGTCGGTGCGGGTGGGGCCGGCGGCGGCGGGGGCGTCTGCGCCACCGGCGGCCGGGGCTGAGGTTGCGGCTGCGGCGGTTGTGGCTGGTGCGGGACCGGCGGCGTATATTTCCGCGGCGGCGCGACATGCCGGATGAAGTGATGCGCCACAGGGCGCGGCGGCGGGGGCGGCAGTGGCGGCGCCATCGGCAATGGCGGAGGCGGCGGCGTGACCGGCTTGGGTGGCGGGGGCGGCGTCACCGGCTTGGGTGGCACGGGCTTGGGTGCCGGCTTGGGCACTGGCGGCGGTTTGGGCGCGGGTGCGGGTGCCACGATCGAAAGCTTTACCGGTGCGGCAACCGTCGCCGGCGTCTCCTTGTGCGACATCGCCGGCAGCAGCAAAGCCAGCCCGCCCAGCTCCAGCACCAGGCCGATGCCCAGCGCGACCGCGAAGCGCCGGCCATCGCCTTGGGCATCCATCCGCATCTCTGAATGTATCATTACCGCCATGAAAGCAAACCCCAGAGCAAACTCTTCTAACGCATCGGAGCCTGGCTTACGCCGGACTCCTTTGCAGTTTCTTCGAAGTGTCATCGTCGGCAGGGCTAATACGGCCGCCCTGCCCGCCGATGGTTAGAAGCCGATGGGCATCGACACCGACACGAAGGCCGAAATGCCAGGCAGGACGTAATAATAATCCTGCCCTGAGGAAGCCTGACCTGGGCTCCAGATGATCTGCTGCTGGTTGGTGATGTTGTCGAGGTTCAGCTTGACATCCAAAGCTTGTACGTGCGGCAGCGGGTGAACAAAGGTGTAGCCGCCGACAAGGTTGACGATGTTGTATGGGTTGTACCACCCACCCGGCGCGCGAGTTGTTTGGCTATCCGCGGTGCCGTTGGCGTCAAATTCGCCGCCCACCAGCTGATCGGTGACAGAAGCGTAAATATTGTTCTTGCTGTAGATGATTCCGAAGTTCGAGGTGAATTGCGGAGTTTCGGGGACATAATCGTTGGTGCTGGTGTAATTCGCCTTGTTCAGGCCGGCATTGGCGAACAGGCTGATACCGTTGTCAAAGGTATAGGTTCCTTCGCCTTCAATGCCCTTATAGATCGCACCGCCATTGCTGGTGTAGGTCGTGAAACCGTCAACCGTCGATCCGGTGGTGACGAAGTTGACAAAATGCACGAGGTACACGTCAGCGCCAAGCGCGAGATGCTGGCTCTGATAGGCGAAGCCGGTCTGATAATTCCAGGTCGTTTCTGGCGCGAATGAGTTAAGGGAAGGGTTCGGGACGTTTAGGAAGTTGACGTTCGGCGCAAGGAACCCTTCGGCCACCTGCGCATAGGTCGAGAAGTTGGGCGAGAAGGCGTAGCGGATCTCGGCGCTCGGCAGCAGCTTATCCCAATTATGCTCATAGCCGATGTTGGGGAGCGACGTTGTCGCATACGGGTCTTTGATCTGACGCCGGAAAAACGCGTATTTCGCGCCGACCGTGAAGGTAAGGTTCTGGATCGGCGTGATGTCGAGCTGCGCGTAAGGCTGGAACGTGTAGAGCTGATTATGCTGGTCGCGAACGACCGGCGGAATCCCTTGCGAGTAATCCGTGACATTGCCGTTGGTGAGCGAGGCGTTGGTCACCGCGCGGGTGTTCGTCTGATGATCGAACCAAACGCCGAATTTGACATCGGTCGGGATATTCGCGACCGAGAAGTTCTTCTGCCAGCGGTCGATCGTGCCGACCGAGCGGTAGGAGTTCGTGAAGTCGTTGCCGGGAACACCGGGCTGCAGCGTGCCCCCAGGCGTGAGCAGGACTTCATTCGGTACGCCATCTGGTGCGGTGACACCTCCGGGCAACTGGTCGCCGGGATCGATGCCGTTCAGGTCGCGATGGTAATAGCCATAAGTGTAGACCTTGCCGTCAAACTCCCAGCCATTGCCGAGATTGGACGTCACATCGAGATATTCCATATCGGTGGTGATATGGTCGTTGTTGAAGCGGTTATAAGCCTGCGAGTTCGGGTCGCCATTATAAGCGTAGTTGTGGCCGTAGGCTTCCATCTGGTCGAGCGTCGCGCCGACCGACGGGTTCTGGTAGGTGTTGTTGTACATCGCCAGCGCGGTCACGGTGGTATTGGCGTTGACCGGGACGACCACCTTGCCGAAGAAGTTCTTTCGCTCCTGCGCCGCGCCTTGGAGCGCGCCGCTGCTGCCCAGATGCTCAACGTCAACGATTGCCGAAGCGCCGTTGGCGTCCTGGATCGCTCCGGTGTCAAGCTCGATGCCACCGAGATTGGTGTGATAGCTGCCATACTCGCCATAGGGCGTGACCGTTGTCGTTGCGAGCGGGTTCTTGGTGCGGATGGAGATCGTCCCACCGAACGTGGCGTTGCCAACCGTCTCCGCCGTGCCGGGACCGCGATCAACAATCACCTGACCGATGTCATTGTCCATAAAGAACGAGGTGGTGTGATGTGTGAAGTCGTTAGAATCGCCGATGGGAATGCCGTCAAACGTGACGTTGAACTGGCCGTCCTGAAACCCACGTATGGTGAGACCTTGGTTCTCCATGAGGCCCGGCCCGTTCGGCGAGATCGTCGAGACCGAAGGTGAAAGGGTGGCGGCATCAGCGTAGCTCTCCGAGCCGATCAGCTGCTTCTGGATCGTCCGCTGGCTGATCACCGAGGTCGGCTGGCCGGAGTTCAGCGGCGCCAGCGACGGCGCCTCATAGGGCGCAGTGCCCGGGGTGTTCACGAGATTCGCAGCGCTCCCGCTGCCGGTGGACAGGACCGAGCCGAGATCGAGATTGGCCGGCCCTTGAGTGGACGCGCTCTGCGGCGTCACGCTCTGCGCCTGCGCCTGGGCGGCCGCCGGCACAGTAGCAAGCATTACACCAAAGCCAGACATCGCCAGGCAAAGCACCCGGTACGATGACGCACGCCCAAGAACGCGGCGTAACGTGAAGTGATAGACCATCGTAAGCTAAGCTCCCAGACTGAATTTATA
>DATJHR010000027.1:0-4620 GCA_035493735.1 Acidocella sp. | reverse complement strand
GTCCGATGGTTCTCGACGCGCTGATCAAAATCAAGAACGAGATCGACACCACGTTGACCTTCCGCCGGTCCTGCCGCGAGGGCATCTGCGGCTCCTGCGCGATGAACATCGACGGCACCAACACGCTCGCCTGTATCAAGCCGATCGAGGAGATCGGCGGCGACGTGAAGATCTATCCGCTGCCCCATATGGACGTGGTGAAGGATCTGGTGCCGGATCTCGAACAGATCTTCGCCCAGTATCAGTCGATCGAGCCGTGGATGAAGGCGACCACCCCGGCGCCGAGCCGCGAGCGGCTGCAGAGCCCGGAAGAGCGCGCCAAGCTCGACGGCTTGTGGGAATGCATCCTGTGCTTCTGCTGCTCGACCGCCTGCCCGAGCTACTGGTGGAACGGTGACCGCTTCCTCGGCCCCGCCATCCTGTTGCAGGCCTATCGCTGGATCGCCGACAGCCGCGACGAAGCGACCGGCAAGCGTTTGGATGCGCTGGAAGATCCGTTCAAGCTGTATCGCTGCCACACCATCATGAACTGCACCCAGACCTGCCCGAAAGGCCTCAACCCGGCCAGGCGATCGGCAAGGTGAAGCAGCTGATGCTGAAGCGCGAGGGGTAGCGAAAACGTAGTGGTGGAGGGGCGTGAATCGCTACGGGAACGGCCGATCCTGCACATGTCAGGTTCATTGCGAGTTCTGAGGTTGTTTTCGGGCAGCGCCTGAATGTTGGAGTGCCGCTGATGCAGAATAGTGCGCTTTCTCTTTTGCTGTCGCGCCTGGATTTTGCCTGGATCACCTCCATGCATATCATCTATCCGCCCTTGACCGCAGGGCTTTCCATCCTGCTGTTCATTGCCGAATGGCGCTGGGTTCGCACGGACGATGAGCAATGGTACCGCCTGACCCGCTTCTTCGAGAAACTGTTCATCATCAATTTTGGCGCGGGTGTGGCGACCGGCATCACGATGGAGATGGCATTCGGCATCCTCTACGGGCCGTTCTCGCAGGCTGCCGGGCCCTTTTTCGGGCAGGTCCTCGCCTACGAGACGATCAGCGCCTTCATGTATGAGGCCGGCTTCATTGGGCTGATGGTGTTTGGTTGGGGTAAGCTCGGCAAGAAGATGCATCTATTTGCGACCGCCAATGTCGCGGTCGCCTCCACGCTCTCGGTTTGGTGGATCCTGGTGGCGAATAGTTGGATGCAGACGCCCCGCGGCGTGGTGTTCAAGAACGGCTTCTTCCACGTCGTGAACTGGGGCGCCGCACTTATCAACCCGGACGTGACGTTCGCTGTTCCACATATGGAAGTGGCTGCGATCGAGCTTTCGTTGTGCTTTGTTACCGCTGTCTCGGCGTGGCAGCTTTTGAAGAAGCGTCATGTGCCGATGTTTCAGCGCGCGTTGAAATGGTCGGTTTTGACGCTGGTCGTCATCGCGCCGCTTCAGGTCTATCTGGGGGATGGTCTTGGCGGCACCGTGGCGCATGACCAGGCTTCGGCGCTGGCGGCGCTGGAAGGGCATTACCACACCTACAATCCGAACGGCTCAGTCGACACAAGCTGGGAAGTTGTGGGCTGGCCGAATGCAAAAGGTGACGACATGGCCTTGGCAATCGCCATTCCCCACGTGCTGAGCCTATTGGAGACGCATACGTGGAATGGCAAGGTCACGGGTCTTGATGACATTCCGCCGCAGGACCGGCCACCGGTGCTCATTCCCTTCTATGCGTTCCGGATCATGGCTGGCATTGGCACGGTGTTCATGCTGCTCGCCTTCTGGGGCCTCTTTCTCGCCGTGCGCGGGAAGATGGCGGTGCAGAACATCATCGACAACAAATGGTTCCTGCGCGCCGCGGTGGTCTGTGGCGTCTTGCCCTATATCGCCGTTTGGACCGGCTGGTGGACGCGCGAGATCAGCCGTCAGCCTTGGGTCGTCTATGGCATGATGACCACCGCGCAGGGCACCAGCCGCATGAGTGTCGCCCAGGAGATTTTCTGGCTGGTCGGCTATATTGGCTTTGAGATCCTGGTCTGGGGCGGAACCTGGTATTTCTTCGCCAAAGTGGTCCGGCATGGCCCGGATATGGAAAGCCCCACCGTGGACGGGCCGATGCCGGCACTCGACCCTCCCGAGCCGCACGCCGTGCTCGCCTTTGTCAAACGCACAAAAACCTAAACCTTTACGGGTCGGTTGCACGGCAGCCAGCCCAACGACAGGACATGCATTATGGACGGTTTAACCCAGATACAAAGTATTATCACCTTCGCATGGTGGATGGTGTTCTCATTGAGTGTGGTGCTCTACGTCGTCCTGGACGGTGCCGACCTTGGCGCCGGCGTGTTCTCGTTGTTTGTGCGCAACGCGGACGAGCGCGGTGCGATCATGTCGGCGATGGCGGGAACGTGGGACGCTAACGAAACTTGGCTGATTGTGGCCGGCGGCGTGCTGTTCGCCATCTTTCCGTTCGTCTACGGCTCGGCCTTCAGTTACTTGATGGTGCCGATGGCCTTCGCGCTCTGGGGGATGATCACCCGAGCCGTGGCGCTGGAATTCCGTCATCTGGCCGAGCCGCGCTGGCAGCGCTTTTCGGATCTGGCCTTCGGGTTTTCGAGCCTGGCGGTCGCCTTCTTTGGGGGCATGGCGCTGGGCGCGGTGATGCAGGGCTTTCCGCTCACGCACGAGCCCAGCACGGTGCCGACCTACGTTGGCGGTGCGTTGCGCTTCATCTCGCCCTTCAGCATCTGGACTGGCATCGCGTCGGTGGTCACGGTGACGCTCGGTGGCGTGCTGTTCGTCCGTGCTCGATTTCAGCAGAGAGAGCCGATCCGCTGGCAGGCTGTGAAGTGGTGCAATGTCGTGTTCTATTTGGCTCTGGCGGTAGCTATCATCACGATCGTGTTCAGCGCGACGATTTTTCCGTGGGCGGCGCATAAGTGGCTGGGGCCGAATTTCTGGATCTGGGCCATCGTCTTGCTTGCCATGATCGTGGCGGCGCTGAAAATGCGCATAGCCGCCAACCGCGACCGAGACCTTGAAGCGCTGATCTGGTTCACGGTGGCGCTAGCAATTATGTCCATCTCGTTCATGGCGACCATTTATCCCTGGATGGTGCCCGGGACCTGGACGATTTATTCCGGCGCCAGCCCCCCGGTGACGCTCTTCGAGTTCACCTTTTCCATGGGCGCCTTCTTCCCGGTGATGATCATATACAATGCGTATCAGATCTGGGTGTTCCGCGAGCGCATCTCCGCCATGGGGGTCCATCACTGAAATGCCTGCGTCAGCACAGATGGGTTGAGCCCGCTGAGCCAGAGATGTCGCGATGAAAAAGAAAAATGCTTTCATCTGGTAGTAGGAAGCCTGGAAGGGAACTGCCGCATCGCCCTGTCGGTAGGGGGGTTCGAACCTGTTGCGGCCGTGAAAGCACGGCATTTAATGGAATAACCGCTCAAATAAGGAGCTGCCTGATGAACCAGATGACATTCCACGCTCCACGCCTGATCGAAATCGGGGGCGGCACGGTTGCGGGCGTCGCAGCGCTGCTGGCCCGGCTCGGCCTGTCCCGTCCGCTGATCGTCAGCGACCCGTTCATGGTTTCGTCGGGTCTGCTTGAGCGGCTGACGCAGCCATTGCGCGCCGCCGGGATTGCGTTTGACGTATTCTCCGAGACCATTCCGGAGCCGACCGACATCATCGTTGAAACGGGTGTCAAACGTATTGCCCCGCATCATGACTGCCTGCTGGCCTTCGGCGGCGGGTCGCCGATTGATACCGCCAAGGCCATGACCATCCTCGCCGCCGGCGGCGGCAAAATGCGCGACTACAAAAGCCCCGCCGTGGCCGACAAAGCGGCCCTGCCGCTGATTGCCATTCCCACCACCGCGGGCACAGGCTCGGAAGCCACGCGCTTCACCATCGTCACCGATGCCGAGCGCGACGAGAAAATGCTCATCGCCGGGCTGGGCGCCATGCCGCTCGCCGCGATCGTTGATTACGAACTGACCTTCTCCGTGCCGCCGCGCATCACCGCCGATACCGGCGTCGACAGTTTCACTCATGCGCTGGAAGCCTATGTCTCCCGTCGGGCCAATGCCTTTTCCGATCCGCTGGCCATCTCCGCCATGCGTCTGATTGGTGCCAATCTGCGCACCGCCTTTCATGAGCCAAAAAACGCTGCGGCGCGGGAGGCAATGATGCTCGGCGCCACCCAGGCGGGGATGGCCTTCTGTAATGCCTCCGTCGCCCTGGTGCACGGCATGTCACGGCCGATCGGGGCGCATTTCCACGTGCCGCACGGTCTCTCTAACGCCATGTTGCTGCCGACGGTGACTCGCTTCTCCCTCGACGCGGCCCTGCCGCGCTATGCCGAGGCGGCGCGCCTGGCCGGTTTTGCGGCGGCGCACGAGAGCGACCAGGTGGCCGGCGCCAGATTGCTGGAAGGGTTGGAGGCGCTGAACAAGGATCTCGGCGTGCCCACGCCGAAGCAATTTGGCATTGCCGCCGCTGACTGGCATGCCAAGAAAGCGCTGATGGCCGAGCAGGCGCTTGCCTCCGGCAGCCCGGCCAACAATCCCCGCGTGCCGGATGCCGCGCAGATCATCGCGCTGTATGAAAGCATGTATGAATAA
>DATJHR010000026.1:0-8240 GCA_035493735.1 Acidocella sp. | reverse complement strand
GGCATAGCTCAGATAGCTGACGTGAAACTTAGGAGCACTTCACCATTATTCGAGCCCTTGGCGGTGGCGTTTCTCGCGAGAAGTTCGCGTCTGCTTCAGCGAGTCAAGAGGGAGAACCGGGGCTTCAGACAGTTTTTCGATAGTCTCCGGCGTCCCGGACCGGCAATGGCCCACTATTGGGCGCCCCATGATGCCAAGGCCGATGAAATCGATCTGGCGGTCCGGGTCGCCCTCGGCGCGGTGTTGCTGCACTTGCATTTCGACCTGCGGTTGGACAGCGTCATCACGGCGGCGATCTGGTGGTTCTGGCGATGCCGACGACGGAGCCGTGCTGACGTCTTAGGTGAGGGGCGGCTTGACGAAAGAGAGGCGTGGTTGCGCCTCCCTTCGTAGTACGGATAGCCGCCGGATCGGCAGAGCGGTAGTCAGAGGCCCCGGACGGAGAGGAGCATGTTCCTTGGCCGCGATGGTGGCTAGCCATGGTGTTCGCAGTCACGGTCCGCTGGACCACCAGCGCCGCCCACAAACTGGCGTGCGTCGCCAGCGTGTGGAGCTTGAGGGGCCTTGACCTGAACGGTGGCGTTGGCCTTGGGCGCCAGCGGTCGCGGTTAGAGATGATAATGCACGCCGAACAAGAACTCCTGCCCGTAATACTCGCGCTGGATCGGGAAGTCCGTCGAGGCGCTCTGGGTGAATTCAAGCTTGGTGTTGGTGAGGTTCGCGCCTTGGAAGAACAGTTGCACGTGCGGCGTGGCGTTGTAGGCGACGTTGAGGTCCATCCGGAAGCGCGGCTGGCTGAACACGTCGGTGCTCGGATCGGAGCCGACCGAAAACAGGTTGCGGGAGACATAAGATTCCGACAAATCGAGCTGGAACGGCCCTCTTTGGTACATCTCGGTGACGTTGAAGGTGAGCGGCGAGCTCTGCGGCAGGATCGTCCGGCCGTATCCCTGATGCACGTTCGCCGTGGCATCGACATAAGTGAGGTTGCTGTCGACGCCAAGCCCGTTGAACGGCGCGGGCAGGGAACGGAACTGCTCGATGGCTTCGAGCATGATGCCGCGCGCCATGGCACCATTGATGTTCTCAAACGTCTGGAAGGTCGTCGTCGCGGTATTGTTGGTGGCTGCGACGATATAGTTGTCGAACGTCTTCATGAAGGCGTCGGCCAAGAACACGTCATCTGCGTTGGGATAGTAAGCGAGCGCGACATCATAGCTGTTGCCGGTCTGTGGCCGGAGGTTGGGGTTACCGGTGGTGACGAGGTTGCGTCCGCCCAGACCGCCGCCGAACGTCGTGCTGACCGCCGGGTTGATCTGCTGGAAGCCGGGGCGTGCGATCCCGGTCGAGAAGGCGAAGCGGGCCTGCAGCTTGTCGGTCAGAGCGTATTTCAGCTGCACCGACGGGAAGAGGTTGGCATAGCTCGCGGAGCGCGTGGTGGCCGTTGAGTCCACGGTGGTGTTGCCGCTGGCATCGGTGGTGGAGCCATAGGCGGTATAGGCGGCGTCGGTCGCTTCGAGGCGAAGGCCGGCGAGCACGCCGAGCCGGCCATACTGGAACGTCTCTTGGGCGAAGCCGGCGTAGACATTCTCGTCGTCATGTTGATAGGCGAGAATGTTCGACTGAGTGGCGGGCGTCCACCTATAGGGCATCGAAAAGAGTTCGTCGTAGTTCATCGCCGGGCCAATCGGGTAGCGGCCGCTATAGTCGGCCTGCAGCGGTTCGCCGCCGGTGACTGCACTGAGCGGGAAGGCGCCGTTGAGGGACGTTGCGGTCGATCTATCCTGCAGCAGGTTGCGCGACCGCAGGGTGACATCGGCACCGGCGTCGAAGGTGCCGATGGTACCGAAAAAGCTGGTGGGCACTGAGGCATCGAGTGCGTTGTCATAGAGTTTGTCGGTCGAGTGTTTCGGGCTGTTCGTCAAGTCGCTAAAGCTGTAGTTGCTGGCGTCGGCGGGATTGTAGGTGGCGCCGCTCGCGGTCTGGATGTTGTAGGAGCGGGTCGCGGTATTGGCGGTACTGTAGTTGATCGTCAGGTTCTGGTCGTTGCTGCCGAAATTCGAGCTGTAGTCGCGGGTGGTATTATCGAACCCTTCGGCATAGGCGCTGTGGAAGTTGACCGTGACGAGGTTGCCGAGCACGGCGCGGCCGCCGCCTTCAAAGAAGCCGAGACCGACCTTCTCGAGGCTATTCTCGTAGTATTTGTCGAGATTGGCGCCGGTGGCGGTGAAATCGTTGTTGCCGTTGTCGGTGAGTGTACCGCCCGGGCCGCTGCCGTCGATATTCTGCAGGTACAGCTCGTTCTTGTGGATGGTTTCGTTGTCGGCGCTGTACAGCCCGCGCACGAAGAGATGCAGTTCATTGCTGGGGTCGAAGTCGAGTTCGCCGGTATAGCCCTGGGTGATACGGTTGTTGGCGTAGTCACGCATCTGCAGTGTGTTCAGCACCGCCGGCGCGCCGGCGACTGTCGCGTTGGGGTAGGCCTCTTCCATGTCGTTGATGCCGGGCGAGGTGTTGATGTAGCCGTAGCTGAAGATCACGCTGAACGGCTTGGGGTTGGGCAGCGCTACCATGCCCGGAATCGAGAAATGCGCGCCCGTGGTGATGTTGCCCTGGAAAGTGCCGTGACCCTGCAGGTTGCCGAAGCCGCCCGCGGTGGTGACATCGAGCATCGGCTTGCCGTCGGCCGGCAGGGTGGGGGGCAACAGGTTGACGACGCCGCCGAGCCCGGTGGCCTGCATGTCCGGGGTAAGCGTGTCGATCACCTCGGCGCCGCCGATCACGCCCGGGGGCAGGAAGTCAAGCGCCACGGCGCGGTTGCCGCCCGAGGGGTCGGCGTTGGAGTTGGTGGCGGGCAAGCCGACGCCAGCATATTGCGTGGCGTCGAGATCTGCATCGAGGCCGCGGATGTTGATGAACCGGCCAAAGCCGGAATCCGCTTCCATGGAGATGCCCGGCATGTGCTGGAGGTTCTCCGCAACGTTGGCGTCAGGGAGCTTGCGCATGACCGATGCCGGCCGGACCGAGATGAGGTTCGGTGCGAGCCTCTGCTTCGCGATCGCCTGCGCCTGGGTACCGGTGCCGCTGGGGGCAACGGGCGCGGACGTGGCGTCCGCCGTCGACACCACCGAGCCGATATCGAGGTTCACCGCAGGCGCTGCGGTCTGCGCCAGAGCCGCGCCGCCGGACACTGTCACGGTGCAAAGCGCCGTGGTCGCGCAAAGGAAAAATGCGCGATCGAAGATTGTTTTCATTTACATATCCGTTAGTTTAGTTGAGTTCGCGCAGTCCGACGCTTCTATTGAGCAGCGGCAAACTATCGGTGCTTAATTTTTGCCGCGCTTTAGCGCCGGCTTGAAATTGACAACAGCGCCGCCTGGAAGCCAGGCAACAGTGCCCCGTATATGGTACTTACCCTGGTAGGGTCTCGTGGTTTTTGGTGGCGTAACACAATCAATCGACCCCGCATGTATTTTCTTTGTTAGTCAGTTAAAAGTATATATCATCGAGTTTGCGAGCTCCGTGTACTCCAGAAACATTGCAACGCACTGTAACTGTCGTGACAGAACAATGAACTCGCCACGAAATGATCATAACTTTTTTTAATGTTTTTGGTTTTTCAGAAGAAATCGCGATGCATTGGCTTCAAAGATTTCTTTATTGGCAATGTCGGAGCGATGATGCCTCAGCGGATGAGCGGCGGTCTCATGAGAGTGTTCCCGCACCGTCGCGCAAACCATGATGGGCAGCGTTCACCAGGTGTTCGTCGGCGATTTCGGAAGGGTTCGCCGGTTCGCAGGTCGGCAATCATCTATTGGAGGTCATAATATATGCAAATCGTCATATTTCATGGCCTATCCTTTGTGTTAGACATGTCAACAACGTCTTAGGATTATACCATGAAGCTTCGCGCCCTTTTTTCGGCTCTCGCCGTCACCAACCTCATCTGTGGCTCAGCAGTCGCTGCGCCGCTCTATCATCTCGTGAAAGCCGTTCCGCTGGGGGGCGGGACCAAATGGGATTATCTGCATTTTGATGCGCCGACGCACCGCCTTTACATCTCGCACGGCACCGAGGTGACTGTGGTCAACACGCGCAACGACCGCGTCGTCGGCGAGCTGAACGTGCAGGCCGGCAGCCATGGCATCGCCATCGATCCCATCTCGGGCGATGTCTACGCCGATAACGGCAAGGCGGATGTCGCCTACGCTTTCAACCCCAGGACATTCGCCGTGGTTTCCACCATTCCCGTCGTCCAGGACGCCGACGGCATGGCCTATGACCCGGCCTCGAAGCAGGTTTTCAATGTCGGCGGTGACGGCAATGGCGTGACGCCGATCGACCCGGTGACAAACAAGGCCGGCCCCACCATCGCGCTCGGCGGCGCGCCGGAATTTTTGGCCGCCGACGGCGCCGGCTCCCTCTATGTCAACATCAACAGCACGAACGAGATCGTGCGCATCAATACCGCGACCGACCGGATCACCGCGCGCTGGCCGACCACCGGCTGCACCGAGCCGACCGGGCTGGCCATGGACCCGGCTAAGCGTCTGCTCTTCTCCTCCTGCCATTCCGGCGTGATGGACGTGCTCAACGCCGACACCGGCGCCGTGGTCGCCACCTTGCCCATCGGCAAGGGCACCGACACCGCCGCGTTCGACCCCGTGCGCCAGCGCGCCTTTTCGACCAATGCTGTCGGCACGCTCAGCGTGATTTCTGATGCCGGCCCCACTCCCGTGGAACTTGGCACCGTGAAGACCGAGCTGGGTGCCCGCACCATGGCGGTCGATCCGTCCACCGGGTACATCTATACTGTCACCGCGACCGTGACGAAGGTCGTGCCCGACAACAAGCCCGATGGTCATCCGCATTTCACCTTCGCCCCTGGCACGCTGAAGCTGCTGGTCTACGCGCCGGCTGCTTAAAGGCGGCCTGCTGTCTCGCCGCCCTGGCCTGCGCCCCAATCGGGGCGCAGGCGGCGCCTCTCGCCAATGTCCGGCGGGGATGAAAAATTTTGGCGCCAAGGCGGGCGATGCTGGCCGCGGCCGGCGGCAGCGTGGCGGCGCCGGTGCGGCCCAGCCCGCCTGGTTCGAGGCCGTGTAGGATGTCGTACAGCCACGGCCGCCTATTTTCAGAGCGTGCGCCGGCAACCAAGCCGCCGTCGGCGCCGGCAGCGCCACCCCGATGCGACCGCAACGCGCGTCTGCCGTCATTCAATGACGAAATGCCGAATCAGCCGCACGCGTTCCTGGTCCCGATCCGGTATTCAGCCGAGCAGGAATGATTGAACCCGGACGATAATATTTGTGCAAGAATCTCGAACCGGTCTTTTGTGTGGAGCAAAGGTCCGGTACCTTATTCGGCCATGGTGAGTCCGCCGTCCAGTTTGGCGCAAACCAGAATTTTAAGGTTTGAGCGAAGCCCAACCAGGCGCTCGTAAGAATTCTTTAGGTGTAATCGTCGGGTGGTTCGCTACTGATACATTCGATGGCTCGTTGGTCCTATGCTTCGATCAAATGGAAGGAGAGCATCTGATGACAACCCGAACGCATGCGGAGCATCCGCATCATCATGGCGCGAATTGCGGTCACCTAGGGGTGAAGCACGGCGATCATGTCGACTATTTGCATGATGGACATCTGCACCACCAAAAAGGTGACGAGGTCGAGGAGCATGTCATTGAAGTGACAGCCCAAAACCCGGACCGCTGCACGCCGGAGCACGGGCATAAAGGGCACGAAGCGGGGCATGTCCATGGCCCCGGCTGCGGACATGAGGCGGTGCCGCATGGCGACCATGTGGATTATCTCGTCGATGGCCGGCTGCATCATCAGCATGGCGACCATTGCGATGATCACGGGCCCATAGAGATCGTCCACGACAAAGCCTAAAACGGGACCTGGGCTCCCCATCATACGTTCCGTGAGCCGCCCGTGGTACATAATTCTTGGACGAGTGTGAGGCGCTGCTGTTTTTCCACCCGCCGCGCAGATGGAAACCGACGCCACGGGCGCGGCAGGCAAAACGAACGCTGGCTGACGCCGGACGGGCTATTCACAATCCTGCGACTGGATGTGATGATCAGCGCTGCAGCACCACCTGTATCGCCGCTTCTGGCGCCGTTTATCTAAGGAGTCCTTGACGCAAGTTTCCACAACTGTTGCGTCAGTTGAGACACAATCTGACAAGTTTCAGCTGGTGGCGCAGAAGCAAGCCCTCGTGTTTCGTTCCGTCGCACTGCATCGAATCGATTCCCATCACGCAATTCGGCCGTCACGATCGTATAGACATGCGGCGTGTAAACATCTTCAAAGTGAACCTGCATTTGCCAACCTGGGCGGCTGTGCATGTCGGCTGTTTTCGATGGGGCTGTCGAGGCGACGCACGGAGTTACCATCTGGACCAAGCCTCGATCTGTATGTCCGACCATGCTGCCCGTGACGACGACAGTGGCGGTACTGCTCTGGCTTGAGGCTACTGCGTTGATAGCCGCCGGGTCTGGTGCTGTGCAGGCGCTGAGACTTAAAACGGCAAGGACCAATTCAAGCGCAATTCGGACTTTTGAGGTCATTTTCAACTGTCCCGAAACTCTATTGTTTTATCGGGAAACAGGAAAACGATCTCACGACATTCAAGATGTGCACACTATGACTCCGGCTAAGCAATCCAAACGCTGCAGCATATAGTCGGGCTTGCTGACGCGAAACTGACAAGGTCGAGGTGAGAGAAAACTTCGTCGCGAACGAGAAACGCCTAGCACACCGTCAATGTCTTCTGGGGTGATCTGCGGCGTCAGCCGTGGTCATTGCCACGACCCTGATCACCATGACCGAGCATGATCACGATCACCCGGCCATACCCTTACCAGCCAAAACCAGGGGCTACCGATAGCAGCTCATGACCAGACATTTCGTTGGGTTCTGTCATTCGGCTTCCAGTGCCGGGCTCAGCTCTGCGGGCGGATCCTGAGCGCCCCGTTAATCGCGGAACGGTAGGTTTGTTCCTACATTGGAATTTCAGAACGAACTGCCAACCTATGTTCGTAATATTGACGGGCCGGTTCCCGCAGATTTCGCCATTGACTGGGCTGAAAAGCGGTCGTATTTGGCGCGGATCGCCACGAACGGTGCCGCGCCATCAGGCCACCTTGAAGATCCGAAATCCCTCAATCTCTTTCACCATAGGAAACCGTCCCCAGCGTTCAAAATCGTGCAATATAACCAACCGATCCATGTCTTGCGCGATTTCCTTGTTGATCCTATCGAACGATTTCAATTGATTCAAGACGCTTCCGATACCGGAACCCAAAGGGATGTAGATTCCGTCGTTGTTCTTGCCTGTCAGGTTCTGCGCGCCGTAGACGCAGTCTCCCGCGACGACGACGCGGCCTTTCAGCGTATCAAGGATGACGAATTGCTGTCCGAACGTATGTCCTGCGCCCGAGCGAACATGAATTCCCGGCACGACATTGTCCTGATCCCCTTCCAACAACACCAGCCGATGCTCCTTGGCGGCATCGAGCGCACTATAGATATCGTCTGGGTCCAGAACCTGCGTTAAAAATTCGAACTGGCGCGGCATTGCCATGAATTCGATCCAGCTCATCAACTCGCGCTTCTGTAAGTGCAGCTTCGCGTTCGGGAATTTCTCTATCGACCCCATGTGATCGAAATGCGCGTGGGAGAGAACGATGTCAGTGATGTCCGCCGCATCCACACCCATCTCTGCGACCATACGCACAGGCGAAATCCATCTTGGAATACCGAATTTCTTGGCGACAACAACGCCGTTTCCTTCCTTCATGAAACCACAATCCACGAGTACGTTCCGGGAGCCGCTTCGCGCCAGAACGAAAGCGAACGGCAGATCAATCGCGCCCTGATCGTAGGCGCCCTGGATCAACGTTGCGATCGGTTGGTTCTCACTCTGGGCATATTCGAGGACAAAAACTTCCCATAGTTGCGGGGACGTCCGGCCATCAGTATGGGTCAAATCCAATCTCCCAAATGGACAATGCGGTGGATCCGCGGTTACTTCTTGACGTGACGGGCTTCGGGCATGCGCGCAGATGACTGCAATAACACGAAAGCTATACCCTGCTAGGCTCAGGACCCATTAATTTCTTGCGTCGGCGCGGTTTGCTGTGATTCTAGACATGGCGAAGGGGGCTTCGCCATGTCTGATGTATTCCTGCTGAGTGAGCGCCAGATGGCGCGGATATCGCCGTTCTTTCCGCTGTC
>DATJHR010000025.1:0-15731 GCA_035493735.1 Acidocella sp. | reverse complement strand
GTGCGCATGTTCAGGAAGGCTTGCGCCAGCGGATCTTTGATCGTCACTTGCGCATTGCTGAGCGGGTAGAATCCCGGCAGCGCATTGGCGTAGAGACTCGCGAATTCCGGCGTGGTCAGCCATTCCAGGAATTTCCGCGCCGCCTCCGGGTGCTTGGTATGCGCGTTCATCGCCAGCGCATGATCGGGCTGGTCGGAGATGTAGCATTGGTCTCCCGCCTTGGGCAGCGGCGGCGCAAACGCCCCCATCTTGAAGTTCGCCTGCGCCTCGAAATTGGAAATCTCCCAGGAACCGGCGGGATAGATCGCGGCGCGTCCGAGCGTGAACATATTCTGGCTGTCGGAATAGGACTGCGCCTGGAACCCATCGCCCATATACGGGCCCCATTTCGCCAGCTCCGTGAACGGCGCGACCCAGTCGGCATCGGTCAGCTTTTGCGTGCCGGCGAGCAGCGCCAGGCGGCCTTGTTCGCCGTGCCAGTAGTCCGGGCCAATATTCTCATAGCCCATGGTCGCGGCTTCCCACTGATCCTTGGTGCCCATCGCCAGCGGCACGTAGTTGCCATCGTCCTTCACCTTCTGCAGCAACGCGAAGAACTCGGCCTCGGTCTTTGGCGGCGTCAGCTTCAGCTCAGAGAAAATGCTCTGGTTGTAGATGAAGCCGTGGATCACCGCCGCCATCGGCACGCAAAACGTGGCTTTGCCACCATCCGTCTGCCAGGCGAGCTTCGCCGCTTCCGAAAAATTGCCCATCCCCTGCAGATTATCCACCGCCGCGAGATAACCCTTTTTGTAGAGGGCGAGGGACGCATCGAACGGGCGGCACGTGATCAGGTCTCCGGCCGAGCCGGCGGCCAGCTTGGCATCAAGCGCGGAATTATACTGTGTCGGCGCCGTGGGCTCGAACTGCACGGTGATGCCCGGATTTTCCTTCTCGAACACCGGGATGATCTTCTGTTGCCAGACCGGAAGGTCATCGTTGCGCCAGCTTTCAATGGTGAGCGTGACGTTATCGGCTTTGGCCGGCGCGCCGCCGGCGAGCATGCCCGATAGAACGAGCATGGAGGTTAATACCCATTTCGTGGTCACGTTGTTCCCCTCGATATGTTTATACGGTTTGATTCTTGTTCATTTGCATCCGGCGCAAGGCGGATCGCAGATGCATGCCCTCCGCCTTCAGGTAGTCCTCGGCCTCGGTGAAACTCCCTGCCCCCGCCGCCAGCAGAATGGCGTGCTTTACGGAGCCCTGCGCGGCGGCGAGGCAAGCGGCCGCGGCCTTGGCGTCGGCCTGGCCCAGCCGGCCCACGATTCGTTCCGCGCGCTGCCGCAGTTTCGCGTTATCCGCCTGCAGATTGACCATCTCGCCATCCATGATCTCGCCGAGAAGCACGGCAACCAGCGTCGAGAGACTATTCAGCGCCACCTTCTGCGCCGTCCCGGCGCCCAGGCGGGTGGAGCCCGCGACAATCTCGGCGCCGGTGGCGAGATGGATCGGCACGTCCGCCGCCGCCAGCAGCGGAGCGTCCGCGTTGTTGGCGATGGCGATGGTCACAGCCCCGCGCCGCTGCGCCTCATCCAGCACCGCCAGCGTATAAGGGGTGCTGCCGCTGGCCGAAACCGCGATCACGCAGTCGGGCGCGGCGACACTCGCCGCCCGCACGGCCGCGCGGCCCAATGCGGCGTCATCCTCCACACCCCCGGCCAAATCGGTCAGGGTTGCGGGCGCACCGGCAAACAGGACAACCAGTTGCTCGCGCCGCAATCCGAACGTGCCCGGGAGTTCCAGCGCGTCGGTTAAGGCCAGCAACCCAGAACTGCCGGCGCCGGCGTAAACCAGCCGCCCGCCAGCGCGCAGCGCCTCGGCCGCCCGCCGCGCCGCCGCGGCGATCGCCCCGGCGGCATCCCCCACCGCCGCCGCCGCCCGCATTTGCGACTCAGCCAGCAGCGTGACAATCTCCTGCGGCTCCCGCAAGTCCAGCCCCGGGGCCAGTTCATGGGTCGTTTCCGTGACCAAGGCCGTTTTTTGCCCTTATGATTTAAAACAATACCAAAACAACACCACATCTTTGAACGCCCTGTCCAGGGAAAAATTCGATTTCGTTATAAATTTATGCCTTTTTTCTGTATGCTTTTTGGAAAAGACTAACATTACTTTCGTCGGCCGCGCCCAGGGCATGCTCCCGATGACCCCATGGTGGTTGCTTAAATGGTATGGTATTGGTATTGTACCTTCGCGGGAGATCAACTGTGCAATACGTCGTAGGTATCGATGGTGGCGGGACCGCCTGCCGGGCGGCGCTGGCTGACCGGCAAGGGCGCATCCTCGGGCGCGGGCAAGCCGGGGCGGCCAATATCCGCACGGATCTGTTGGGAGCCCAGGCCAACATCATGACGGCGCTGGCGCAAGCCGCCGCAGCCGCTGGCGTGGCGCTGGACACAGCGCGCACCGCCCCCGCCGTGCTCGGCCTGGCCGGCGCCAATTCCGGCACCTACGCGGCGGACCTCGCCCCCCTCTTGCCTTTCCAACACGTGCACATCGTCAATGACGGCATCATCGCCATGCAAGGCGCGCTCGGCCCGCAGGACGGCGTCGTCGGCATCATCGGCACCGGCTCGGTCTTCGTCCGGCGGCGGGAAGGCGAGACGCGCAGCATTGGCGGCTGGGGCTTCCAACTCAGTGATCTTGGCAGCGGCGCCCGGCTCGGACGCCAATTGCTCGAGGATTGCCTGCTGGTGTTTGACGGCGTCCGTCCCGCCACCCCCCTCACCGATCGGATCCTCGCCGCCTTCGGGCACGACCCCAGGCTGCTGGTCGAGCAGGTGCGTGACGCCACCCCGGCCTATTATGGCGGGTTCGTGCCGATGCTGGTGGAAGCCGCGGCCGACCAAGACCCCCTGGCCACCGGCATTCTCGAAGCCGGCTGCCGTGACATCGCCCAGATGCTGGAGGCCCTGCTCTGGCCGCAGGCGGGCCGGCTCTGTTTGCTCGGCGGGCTGGCGCCGGTCTACGCCGCGCGGCTCGGCGCCCCATTCCAGGCCCTGCTGCGCGAGCCGCTCGGCGATGCGCTCCAGGGCGCTGTCACCATGGCCGCGGCGCGGCTGGAGCCCGGCGCCGATGGCTGAAACGCTCGACCTCATCGCCGCCGCTGCGAGCTTCGCCGGCAGCGGCCCGCGCTATATCCAACTCAAGCGGCGCATCGAACAAGCGATCCGCGGCGGCACGATCAAACCGGGCGAAGCCCTGCCGCCGGAGCGCGAAATCGCCGCCCGGGTCGGGCTGTCGCGCGTCACCGTGCGCAAGGCGGTCCAGGAACTGGTGCGCGAGGGC
Organism: Acidocella sp.; assembly: GCA_035493735.1. Lineage (GTDB taxonomy): Bacteria > Pseudomonadota > Alphaproteobacteria > Acetobacterales > Acetobacteraceae > Acidocella. Next base: position 12,404 of record DATJHR010000025.1, on the reverse strand, counting down.
GCGCTGTTCCAGCGCCACGGCTCCGGCACGTTCATCGCGCCGCCGGTGGGGCGCGTCGAGCAATCGCTCTCCGCCCTCACCTCCTTCACCGAAGACATGGCGCGGCGCGGCATCAACGTCACCTCCGTGTGGCTGGACCGTGGCATCTATCCCGCCTCGCCGGAGGAGTTCGTCTCCCTCGGCCTTACATCAGGCCAGTTGGTCGCCCGCGTGTGGCGGCTGCGCAGCGGCAATGGCGAGCCACTGGCCATCGAACGCGCCTCCCTCTCGGCGGAAACCCTGCCAGATCCCGCCAGCGTCGGCGCCTCGCTTTATGACGCGCTGGAAAAAACCGGCAAGCGCCCGATCCGGGCGATCCAGCGCATCTCCGCCTCGCTGCTCAGCCAGGCGGACGCCGCCCTGCTCCGCGTGCCGGCCGGCTCTGCCGGGTTGAACGTCGCGCGCACCTCCTATCAAGCAAGCGGCAAGGTCGTGGAGTTCACCCGTTCCATCTACCGCGCCGACGCTTACGACTTCGTCGCGGAACTGCGCCTGTCCCATCCTGGTGCCCTATCGGAGGAAGCATGAGCGTCGTGCCACGAACCCATATGCGTGCCGAAATTGAGGAAATCCCCGCCGCCGTAAGACGTTTGCTCGCTGATCCCGGCGATCTGCTGCGCCAGGCCGGCGCGCGGCTGCGCCAGGCTGATCCGGCGGTGATCGTCACCATCGCCCGCGGCTCGTCCGACCACGCCGCCAGCTATCTGAAATACGCGATCGAACTCACCGCCGGCATTCCAGTCGCCTCGCTCGGCCCGTCGATCGCCTCGATCTACCACGCCCCGTTGCGGCTCAACCGCGCCGCCTCCCTGGCGATCTCACAATCGGGCCAAAGCCCCGATCTCCTGGCGCTGGCCGCCAGTGCGCGCGCGGGCGGCGCCTTCACCATCGCTTTGATTAACGCCGCCGCCTCCCCCCTCGCGGTCGCCGCCGACCTCGCCGTCCCGCTCAACGCGGGGCCGGAAAACAGCGTCGCCGCGACCAAGAGCTTCGTCACCTCCATCGTCGCCGGCCTCGCCATCCTGGCACATTGGCAGGAGGACAAGGCATTGCACGCCGCCCTCGCCGCTTTGCCCGGCCAGTTCGAGGAGGCTATCGACCAGAACTGGCCGGCTCTGGCCGAGGCGCTCACGGCAGCGGGTTCCGTCTTTGTCCTCGGCCGTGGCCCCGCCTATGCCATCGCTCATGAGGCGGCGCTCAAGTTCAAGGAAACCTGTGGCCTGCACGCCGAAGCCTATAGCGGCGCGGAGGTCCTGCACGGCCCGGCCGCCCTGGTGCGGCGCGGCTTCCCCGTTATCGCGCTGATCGCTCGGGATGCCGCCGAACCGGCGATGGCCGCAACCGTGTCCCGCCTCGCCACCCAAGGCGGCATGGTCTTCGCCAGCTCCACCGCGGCCACCGGCGCACAGATGCTGCCCTTCGTCGCCACCAAACACAGCCTCACGGACCCGCTCGCCCTCATCGTTTCGTTCTACGCCTTCATCGAGCACCTCGCCCGCCAACGCGGTTTCAATCCGGACGCTCCCCCGGATCTCAGCAAAATCACCATAACCTTATGAACCCGCCCCCAACCATCGCGCTCACCGGCGCGCGCATTTTCGACGGCACGGCGTGGCATGACGACAAGGCGCTCCTCCTCGCGGGGGACCGCGTCGCCGGCATCCGCGCCGTGCCGGAGCTGCCCCCCGGCGTCCCGGTCCGCACCCTGGCAGGGGGCATGCTGGTGCCCGGTTTCGTGGACCTGCAGGTCAATGGCGGCGGCGGCGTGCTGCTGAACGACACACCAACGGCGGAGGGCATCGCAACGATCTGCCAGGCCCACCGCCCGTCCGGCACCACCGCACTTTTGCCCACTTTGGTAACCGACACGCCGGCCACCACCGAACGCGCCCTGGCCGCCGGGCAGGAAGCCCAGAGGCGACAAATCCCGGGCTTTCTGGGGCTGCATCTCGAGGGCCCGCACCTCGCCACCGCCCGCCGCGGCGCACATGACCCGGCGCTGATCCGGCGCATGACGGAGGCCGACCTCGAGCGCCTCATCCGCGCCGCGCCTGAGCTGCCGCTGCTGCTCACCACAGTCGCGCCGGAGAGCGTGACCGGCGCCCAAATCCGCCGCCTCACCCAGGCCGGCATCCGCGTCAGCCTCGGCCATTCGGACGCCTCGTTTGCCGTGGCGCAGGACGCCGCGGCAAACGGCGCCACGCTGGTCACACATCTGTTCAACGCGATGAGCCCGCTTGCGCATCGCGCGCCCGGCATGGTCGGCAGCGCCTTGCAAAACGGCGCCCTGCATGCCGGCCTCATCGCTGATGGCATCCATGTCGACCCGGTCTCGATCGCCATCGCTTTGCGAGCCAAACGAGGCCCCGGCCGCATCTTCCTGGTGACTGACGCCATGGCGCCCGCCGGCACCGCCCTCACGGAATTCACCCTGAACGGCCGCCTCGTCGAGCGCCGCGACGGCCGGCTGGCTTTAGCCGACGGCACCCTGGCCGGCGCCGACACGACCATGATCCAATCCGTCCGCTTCATGATCGAGACCATCGGCCTGCCGCTGGAGGAAGCCCTGCGCATGGCGTCGCTCTACCCGGCGGAGGCCGTCGGCCTGCCCGGCATCGGCCATCTGCGCCCCGGCGCACGGGCGGATATTCTGCATCTCTCGGCGGCGCTGGAGGTCAGCGACGTCTGGATTGGCGGGATCGCCGACATGCAGGTTGGCTCACCGCCATGACCACGCGCCGCCAACGCCAGACGTGAAGGTGACGCGTCAGCCGTCCGCCGCCAACGCCCCGGCAGCAAGCGCCGCGTCGAAATCTTCCCAGGCCTGGCCTGGGATGATTTGTCCGTAAAGGTCCATGTTGTGCCGGACGGTCGCGGGATCGGCCGCGCCGAACAGGACGCCGGCCACGCTTGGATGACGCAGCGGGAAGGCCAGTGCCGCCGCGATCAGCGGCACGCCGTGACGCGCCGCCACGGCCTGCAAGCGCGCGGCCTTGCCGAGAATCTCCGGGGGCGCGGCGGCATAGTTGAACTGCGCCGCGGCGCCCGCGCCAGTTGCCAGGATGCCCGAATTGAACACGCCGCCGGCGATGATCGCGGTACCCGCTTCGGCCGCGCGCGCGAGCAACGTCGGCACCGCGCTGCGGTCGAGCAATGTGTAGCGCCCGGCGAGGAGAATGCAGTCCAACCGCGTGCGCGCCATCACCTCCAGGCACACCTCGACCTCGTTCACGCCCAGGCCGAAGCCCTTGATCACCTTTTCATCGCGCAGCCGTTCCAGCGCCTTGAGCCCCGAACCGAGCAGCGCCGCCTGGTGGGCGGCGTTCGCCGCGCCGTGCGTGTAGGCCCCAATGTCGTGCGCATAGAGAATGTCGATGCGGTTGAGCCCGAGCCTCGCGAAGCTCGCCTCAACCGAGCGCATGATGCCGTCATAGGTATAGTCGTAATCGACTGCGAAGGGCAGCGGATCGCCAAAGCCGCAATCTGGAACCTGGCCTTCCGGCACCGGGCGGAGCAGCCGCCCGACCTTGGTCGAAAGCACATAGGCCGCGCCCCGCTGCGCGCGCAGGAAGTCGCCGAGCCGCCGCTCGGCGCGACCGTGCCCGTAATAGGGGGCGGTATCGAAATGCCGGATGCCGCGCTCCCAGGCCGCCGCCAGCGCCGCCTCGGCCGCACGCTCCGGCACCGCCTGATAGAGCCCGCCAATGCCGGCGGTGCCGAAGCCGATTTCGGTGACGCTGAGCCCGGTGCCGCCAAGCTCCCGGCGCGATAGGCCGGCTGTCGCCGGTATGTCCCGTTCTGCCATCACGCGCCTGCCACGAGGTAAGGATTCGTGATCCGAAGCATCTGTTGGTTCAACTGACATTCTCCCGATGAAGGTTGATGATTTAAGGGCCGGCCGGCTCTGCCAGTCCTGATTGATCGGCGCGCGAGGCGCCCGCAGCCGGAGCCTGAATTTGAGACGTGGCCTGGGTGATCGCCCGCATGACCAACTCACTGGTCGGGGCGTATTCACCGCTGTTCGCAAGATCGGCCAGCACGCGGAAGTCACCCATCACCAGGATGCGATCAGCAAGTTGCACCACCTCGCGCAGATCGCTCGAGATCAGAAGAAGGCCGGTTCCGTCTTCGGCGAGTTCGACGATCAGCCGGTGCATCGCATCCTTCGCCGCCACGTCAATGCCGACCGTCGGCTCGTCGAAGATCAGAAGCTCCGCTTCCGCCGCAATCCATTTGGCCGCGCTCACCTTCTGTTGGTTGCCGCCACTCAAGCTCCCGACCGGCTGAGAGAGCCTGTGCATTTTGACGTTCAGGCGCTGCAGAGGAGGTTCCACGTGCAAGCGGGCCCGCTTTTCCGAGATCCAGCCCATCCGATGCTTGACCTTGTCCCATACCGTGATCCCGACATTGCGGCTGATCGAGTGGCTGATGATCAGGCCTTCATCCTTGCGATCCTCACTGACATAGCCGATCCGATGATGGCGCAAAGCATCGTAGGGATTGCGAATGCGCGCAGGCTGGCCGTTAACGCGAAGCTCGCCTCCGGTGATCCGGCCCAGCCCCATGATGCAACGTGCGAGTTCCGTGCGACCTGCCCCGACGAGACCGTAGAGGCCGATAATCTCACCGCTGCGGACGGTGAGGTCAACGCCGCGATGGCCGAACTCGGTCGACACGCCGCACAGTTCAAGCCGGGGCGCTCCAGCCCGGCGCTTCCGCGAACTGCCGCCGGCCCGAAGCTCGATGGGGCGGCCCACCATCGCCCGCACGATTTCCGGCTGACTCACCCCGGAGAGCGGCGCGCCGTCGAGGACGTTGCGGCCGTCGCGAAGCACCGTGATCCGGCTGCAGAGCGCGTAGACTTCCTCCAGCTTATGGCTCACGAAGACGATACTCGTGCCGGCATCGCGAAGCTCCGTCAGGATCCCCCGCAAATGGTCAAACTCGGTGTCGGTGATCGAGGAGGTCGGCTCGTCCAGCAGCAGCACCCGGCAGCGTTGCGAGAGCGCCTTGGCAATCTCGAGCAGCTGGGCCTGACCGGGGCTGAGGCAGCTCGCCTCGGTGAGCGGATCGAGGTCAAGCCCCACGCGTTCCAGCCAAGGCCGTGCCTCGTCGGCCATGCGCCGATAGCTCACCACGCCGCCCGTCAGCGGCTGGCGACCGAGCAGAAGATTCTCGGCGAGGGAGAATTTGCGGACAAGGTTACGCTCCTGGTGGACGACGGCGACGCCGTGAGCGGCGGCGGCACCGGGGGTCACGAAATGCACCTCCCGCCCCTCCATGAGGACGCGTCCGCGATCAGGGCGATGGACGCCGGTCGCGATGTTGATCAACGTGCTCTTGCCCGCCCCATTCTCGCCGATCAAAGCATGGATCTCGCCCGGCAGGAGGCGTAGCGACGCGCCTGACAGCGCCGCCACACCGCCGAAGGACTTCCAGACGTCGTTGATCGCAAACCGTGACGGCACCGCTTCTGGGACGTCCGCCGGAACATTCTCGCTCATGATGCCCTCACGCGCCCGCGAGCCGCGGGCTTGCGCCACATCAGAGACGGGCCATGGATCCTTTGGCCGAGCTTGCCTGAGATCACCGCGGCAAAGATCAGCAAGCCCTCCGCCATCTGGACCGCTTCGGTGTTGACGTTCAGCACGATGAGGACGTCGTTGATCGCCGCGAGCACGAGCGCGGCAACGAAGCAGCCCATGGCGGGAGCCTCGCCCCCGACGAGTGCCGTGCCGCCGATGATCGGCACGGCGAAGGAGATGATCAGCCAATCGCTCCCCGTCGCCGGGGTCGCGCTCCGCAACACCCCGATATACATCACCGCCGTTATGCCGGCGAGCAGCCCGGACGCGGCATGGGCGACCACGATCGCGCGGGCGCGCGAAATCCCCGACAGTAACGCCGCCTCACGGTTACCACCGACCGCCAGCAGGGAGCGGCCGATCGGCAGCCAGCGGAAGCCGGCGCCGACGGCGATGGTGAGCGCGATCGCCGGCAGCAGCAGGAAGGAGAAGAATGAAACCCGCCCCTGGCCGAGGCTGACGAGCGCCGGGGGAATGGTCGAATAGGGGATCGCGCTCGTGATACCGTAGGCGATCCCTGTGAAGGCGGTGCCGGTCGCGAGCGTGACGATGAAACCGGATAGATTCATCCCGACGATGATGAGACCATTCACCAACCCGCAGGCAAGCCCGAGGCCGAGCCCAGCCGCCACCGCGGCGGCGACCGAGCAGTGCTGCGCATCATAGAGGCCGCCCACCGTGATCGTCACGAGCCCGGCGATGCCGCCGACGGCCAGGCTCATATCGGCAACGGCCAGAACGACCATCTGCGCAAGCCCGATCGCCGCGTAGATCGCGGCCGTCTGCAGGATCGTGTAAATATTGAAGGCGGTGCCGAATTGCCGCGTGACGAAGCCGAGCACGATGCCGGCGAGGATGGTCGCCGCCAAAAGGGGCGCCCATTGCGTGCTGAGGAGCCGTCTCATGGCGACACCGCCGCCTCAGGCTCAGCGGCCGCCTGGGCCCCAACAGCCGGCGCGCGGTGGCGCGACCTTGCCCGGCGCCGGCGCAACTGGTCGAGCAACACCGCCACCAGCAGCACCAGGCCCTGAGGCAGCTCAATCCAGTAGCTCGGCACATTGATGATCGTGAGGCCCGACTGCAGGCTGTCATAAAACAGCGCGGCGAGCAGGATACCGGCCACCGAAACCTCACCGCCGGTGAGGGCCACCCCGCCGAGCACGGCGGCGATGAATGACGGCAGCAGCCAGTCGGCCCCGAAGCCCGCATTCACGTTGAGTTCGTAGGAGGCGTTCATGATCGCCGCGATGGCGCACAGCAGGCCCGACAGCCCGTAGGCAGCCAGCACGACCCAGGGCACGTTGATTCCCGAGACACGCGCCGCGCGCTCGTTCGCGCCGACCGCCAACATCTTCCAGCCAAGGCTGCTGCGGAAGTAGAGCAGCCAACAAACCATCCCGCAGGCGATGGCGACGGCGACGAGCGGGCAGAGCGCCGGCGAGAGCAGCGTGCCGCTCCCGAGCACCGTCAGCGCCTGGGAGGTGATCTGGAACTGGCGACCACCGGTGACGAGCAGCGCGCCACCGGCATAAACCGACAGAAAAGCCAGCGTCACGACAAAGCTGGACAGCCCGGTCGTCAACTCGACCCAGCCCATCAGCAATGCGGCGAGCACACCGCCCGCGCAGACGAGCGGCACAGCCAGCCAGAGCGGCGCGGCGACGGAGACGAGAAGAAAGCCGAGGAGCGAGGTGCAGACCGCGCCGATGCCGCCGACCGCAAGGTTCATGCGGGCGGCGACGACCAGCATCGCCTGCGCCATCCCGAGCACGGCGTCCCGGGCGGCGAGCTGGCCGATGCTGAAGAGGTTGAAGCTGCTTAAAAACCCGCTGCCTGCGAGGGTGAACGCGGTCCAGGTCAACCCGATCAACAGCACCAGCCCGAAGGCGCTGGTCTGGCCCCCGAAGACAACATCCAGGCGCCCGAACCGGCCTCCCGCTATGGGCACGACAAGACCGCGTTTGTTTCCTTAAGAACCTTCGCCGTGGTCGCGGGGATGTTCTCCATCCCTCCCGCATATTGCTTCACCATGTCCTTGCCGACGAAAAGATACCCCGAGTCGATGAAATGCGCGGTACTACCAACCTTCGTGAACGGCCCATTCTGATTGACTTTGCATCCTTCGGCCAGAATCTTGTAGAGCCACTGGGCGGCAACGACGCCTTGGCCATAAGAGTTCTGCCACATCGTTCCGTAGATGTAGCCATTCGTCAGTGCATTCATCACCGTCGGGTCGTTGTCCTGCCCGATGAAGAGAATGTGCCGGAACTGCGCGTTACCGCTCAGCACCGAAGCGGCGGCGACCGACGGGTAATAGTCGGTCGACAGCATCCCCGTGAGGTCGCTGCCCTTGGAGGCCAGCAGACTCTCGACCGCCGGCGGCGCGGCGCTCGGGCTGTCGATATTGGACACGACCTGGACGAGATTGACCTTGCCTTGGGTTTCATCCACCCCGGCCTTCACCCCGTCGTCGCGCAGGGCCGTGTTGGCGTCCGTCAGCAAGCCGGTGAGGAAGGCGATGTTCCCTTTGCCGTCCATCGCCTTGCTGAGCACCTCTGTCTCGTACTTGGCCGAAGCCTCGACATTCGTGGCGAAGCACAGCAGGGCGGGAGTCGGGTCGCTCGTGCAGCCGGCGATGTCAATGATGGGAATCCCACGCGCCCTGAGGCGATTATAAAGCGGGACGATCGATGCCTCGCCGTCGGGAAAGATGGCAAAGGCGTTGTAACCCTTGGCGACCAGCGACTCGATCGTGCTCATCTCGACGGAGGGATCGAAGGTCGGCGTGGGCGGCACGACGTAGCTCACCGTCACCCCCAGGGCTTTCGACTCAGCGGCGGCGGCTGCGGCCCACGGCGCGAAATAGACGTTCGGGCCGCCGGGGATCAGCGCGATTTTGATTTTTGACTTGGGCATCATGGCCGGAGCCGTTTCGGCATTGGCGGGCGCGACCGCGCCCATCGTCACGGCAAGAGCGAAACTGGCCACGGCAGCCAGCACGCTGTGCCTAAGGCGCCTTCCTTGGGACTGGAAGCTGTTTTTCATCGCGGATGTACCCCCCTTTTATGTGGCGCGTGATGGCGCCTTGTTGATTATGGAAGCTGGCGGAGACTGGCGAAGTTCTGTGCCTCGACCTGCTGTTTTCCGGGGGCGCCTGCCGCCGCCCGACGGGCGTCACCGTGCCCCTTCACCCGAGCGAAGGCGTGAACGGCACGGATCAAACAAAAACGACAAATCTGCGCCATGGTCCGATCCGAGCTTGGTAACAGCCGCCGTGCGCGTAGGCGTTTCGTGCGTTCTGCAAGAGTGATCGTTTTTACGCCTAGCCGCAGGCTTACCCCGCACCAATTGTTATTGTTTATTGTAGACGTGTGCTTACGCTATGTAGAAGGCCGCTGTCGGAATTGTCAACACGATGCGCACGCGAACCGACGCCTCGATGCTGCATTTCAATCGAGATGAAAAACCTCCTCCATTCGCGCCCACCATTCCCCTTCGGCGCGGCTTGAAAGCGGGCTCTGGCACGGCATGCAGACGTCCCACCATTTTTTTGTCGCGGGGTCCGCTTCCATCGCCGCCATATCGGCGGCGAAATCAGTGCCGACATAATCCCAGCACCCGAAGAGAATATTTTCCGGTTCCCGCAAAAAAATCGAATAGTTGCGGATGTTGCTGGCCGAGATCCGCGCGAGGACGTCCGGCCAGACCGCTGCATGCAAGCGCTTATACGCGGCGACCTTGTCGGCTTTCAGCCCGATGCACATGCCCATGCGCTGCGTCATTGGCCCTCCCCTTCCGATCCTGCGCCGAGACGATAGATGCGCCGCGCATTGCGGTTGAATAGCCGCTCCTTCTCGCTATCGCTGCAGCCGGATGTGAGGTCTCGGCACGCCTGCACCCAGCGCGGCAGGTCCGCGGTGAGCGTGCAGACCGGCCAGTCGCTGCCCCAGACCACGCGGTCCCAGCCGAAGGCCTGGAAGCAATGCTCCACATACGGGCGCAGATCCGCAATCGTCCAGGCGGCGCCGGCATAGGCGACGATGCCGGAAATCTTGCAGCACACGTTCGGCAGTGCGGCCATCAGCCCGATTCCATCGCGCCAGGCCGCGAAGTCGCCCGTCGCGATCTCCGGTCCACCGCAATGGTCCAGGATGAAACAGACCTCGGGGCAAGACCGCGCCAGCTGCGCCGCGATCGGCAACTGCCGGGCCAACACACAAAGATCGAAGCTGAGACCAAAGGCGGAAAGGCGGCGGAGGTTTTCGGCAAAAAGCGGATCGAGCGCCAACGTGTCGGGAGCGTTATGCAGGATGCGGCGCAGCCCGCGCACCATGGGATTCGCGGCGATACGCTCGAGGCTTGCGGCGAAGTCCGCGCGCTCCGGGCGGCAGGAGGCAATGGCCGCGGCGATCGGCGGCCCCAGCCCCGTCACGAAGGCGGTCTCGCTCTCCTGATCCGCCTCCGCGACATCAACCTCCATATGCAGCGCGGTCTCGATCCCCAGGCCTGGGGCCTGCGCCATATAGTCTGCCAGCCGAAAGTCGCGGTTGAGCTTTGGCACATCGGCCAGCCAGGGGTAGCGCAGCCGGTCCTGATAGATCAGATGGAGATGCGTATCGATGATGGGTATCGGCATCGTTGTGCTCCCACGCTCTCAGACATTGTTAGAGAAGGATCCCCGTGTGCGGTATCGCAAAAGCGATGCGGCCGCACATGAGCTAGCCGCCGACCGCCGGCATGATGCGGGATGCCGCAGCGCGCAGCAGGACCAGCGCGTCGTCCGCAGCGGGTGCGCAAGACGTGTCCAGCCGCTCGAGATAGGGGCAGGTCAGCGCGGCCATGACGCTGCCGTCGGGTTTGAAGATCGGCACCGAGATATTCAGCACACCAGCCGTCTGTTGGCTGCGCATCATCTCGTACCCCTGCGCCCTCACCGTGGCGAGGCGTTCCTCGAGATCGGACGGCATCGTCTCCTGCGGCATGAGATGATGTTCATCGATCATGAGTGCGCGATCGCGCGGCGATGCAAAGGCCAGCAGCACATGGCCGGACCCGGTGTCGAAGAGGCCGACATGGGAGCCGACGCGGATCGCGAAGCCCCAATAGCCGGGTGAATCCACCTGGGCGATGATGACGATGCTGCCACGATCATAAATGGCCAAATGGCAGGCCTGTTGCGCCAGGCGGGCGAAGTCCCGAAGCTCCGGCATCGCCACGGGCACGAGGCGCCGGATCGGCGCATGCTGATGCACGAGCGTGAAGAGCTTGAGCGTGAGTTCGTAACGATCCGCGCTCGTCCGCAGCACATAGTCGCGGCGGGTGAGCCGGTCCAGCATGCGGTAGATCTCGTTTGGGGTGCGGTCCAGCGCTTTCGCGATTTCCCCCTGGGACAGGCCTTCCTCCGTCGCGGCCAATAACTCCAGAATGTCGAGGCCCTTGTCGAGCGCCGGCGCACGGTATCGTTCGGCGCCGTCTTTCGCGACAGAGTCCATGCCTCCCTCCTCTCCTCGCGCCTGACCGTTGACCGTTTGAGCCGGTCATGCTTAGTTATGAATGTATTATTTAAATATGAGATTGCCAATACCGTTCACGGTGAAAGGCAACATTTGTGGCGACACAAAGAGGGACGAAACCGGGAGGCCGTGACCGATGACGCGCAGCGATGTCTAAGATCACCCGTGTGGAAGCCATGATGGTCGATCTCGCGCCACCGGTGCGGCGGGTCGACGCGATCCAGTCTTTCGTCAGCCAGGAAACGCCGATCATCCGCATCTATGACGCAGATGGCGCCGTCGGCACCGGCTACAGCTATACGATCGGCACCGGAGGCCCCTCTGTGATGAAGCTCATCGAGCGGACACTGGGCCCGGCTCTGATCGGCAAGGACGCCGCCATGGTCGAGCAGATTTGGCACGACCTGCTGTTCGTCACCCATGCAACGACGGTCGGCGCCATCACCGCGATTGCGCTGGCCGCAATCGACACCGCGCTGTGGGATTTGCGCTGTCGCAAGGCGGGCCTGCCGCTGCATGTCATGGCCGGTGGCGCACAAGAGCGCGTTCGCCTCTATACGACTGAAGGTGGCTGGCTGCACCTTGAAACTGAAGAACTGGTCGAAGACGCGCTGCGCCAGAAGGCGGCCGGGTTTGGTGGCGCGAAGCTGAAGGGTCGGCCGCACTTTGCATGAGGATGTCGCGCGCCTCAGTGCGGTCCGCGCCGCGGTCGGCCCGGATTTCGAAATTTTCACCGACGCCAACCAGGCTTTTTCCCTCGATCAGGCCATCCGGCGGGCCCGCCGTTACGAGGAACTCGACATCGGCTGGCTGGAGGAGCCGTTGCCGGCCGATGACATTGACGGTCATCTGCGTCTGTCGCGCTCTACCAGCATTCCGATTGCCGTGGGCGAAAGCCTTTACAGCCCACTCCACTTTCGGGAGTATCTCCAGCGGGGCGCCTGTTCGGTCGTGCAGGTGGATGTTGGCCGTATCGGCGGCATCACGCCGTGGCTGAAGGTCGCCCATCTCGCGGAATGCTTCAATGTGGCCGTCAGCCCCCACTTCCTCATGGAAGCCCATGTCGCACTCTGTGCGGCAGTGCCGAATGCACGATGGGTTGAATACATCCCCCAGCTCGAAAGCCTCACGACGGAAGGGATGACGATCAAGGACGGGTATGCCGTACCCAGCCGTGAAGCGGGCCTCGGGATCGCTTGGGACTGGCCTGCCATCAATCGCCAGGTTGCCGACGGCTCGCGTTTTACCTTGGTGTGAGAGGCGGATG
>DATJHR010000024.1:0-26526 GCA_035493735.1 Acidocella sp. | reverse complement strand
CGCGCGAAGCCAGCTCCCGTGACTGATCGGAAGCCCAGGCCCCAAGCTGCGACCCCCGCGGACGGGACGCGAAATAGTCATCCGCCTGGGCGTCCGAGACCGGGGTGACCGCGCCTTCGATGCGGATCTGCCGATATTGCGACTTCCAATAGAACAGCAGCGCCGCCTGTGCGTTTTCGGCGAGGTGGCGGCCCTTGCGCGAGCCGAGATTGCCGTAGAACACGAAACCATCCTGATCCCAGGCCTTCAGCAGCACCGTGCGCGCGGCTGGCCGGCCGGAGGCGTCAGCGGTCGCCAAGGTCATGGCGTTGGGGTCAGACGGCTCCGTCGCGGCCGCCGCCGCAAACCATTCCGCGAAAATCTCGAACGGGTCGTCTGCCAATTGAGGGCCTCCATCATATTGCCGCACTTGATGCTTTCTATACTCTATGCCACCAACCGGCCCTCGCCCGAAGCCCCTACGGAGATATTCGCTTATGTCAGATTCCGCTCCCCAGACCGCGCTGCCGAAAGGCACGCTCATGCAGGGCAAGCGCGGCTTGATCATGGGCGTCGCCAATAACCGCTCGATCGCGTGGGCCATCGCCCAGGCCGTGGCCGCTCAGGGCGGCGAGCTCGCCTTCACCTATCAGGGCGAGGCGCTGGAGAAGCGGGTGCGTCCGCTTGCCAGCTCAGTCGGCACGGATTTCCTGCTCCCCTGCGACGTTGCCGACGATGCCGCGATGGACAATGCCTTCGACCAGCTGGCCAAGAAGTGGAGCAAGATCGATTTCGTGGTCCATGCCATCGGCTTTGCCGACAAGAACTTCCTGCGCGGCCGCTATGTGGACACGCCGCGTTCCGTGTTCCTGCAGGCGCTCGACATCTCCTGCTATTCTTTCACGTCAATCGGTCAGCGCGCCGCGGCGATGATGCCCGATGGCGGCTCGCTGCTCACCCTTTCGTATCTCGGCGCCGAGCGCGTGATGCCGCATTACAACGTGATGGGCGTTGCCAAGGCGGCGCTGGAAGCCTCCGTCCGTTACATGGCGGCTGATCTCGGCCCCAATCAGATCCGCGTCAACGCCATCTCCGCCGGTCCCATCAAAACCCTCGCCGCCTCCGGCATCGGCGACTTTTCCTATATCCTGAAGTGGAACCGCCTCAATTCCCCGCTTGAGCGAAATGTGGAGCTGGAAGAGGTCGGCGGCGCCGGGCTTTACATGCTCTCCGACCTGTCGCGCGGCGTGACCGGCGAAGTCCATCACGTCGATTGCGGCTATCACACGGTCGGCATGAAGAACCCGAACGCGCCGGACATCGCCGTCTCCGGTGACTAAGGGAAAGGAAGTGCTACTTTTTGTGAACAAAAAGTAGCAAAAAAACTTTATGACTCTGGGCTATGGGCGTTGGCGCCGACATAGCCTGAGGCCCAGCCGACCAAAAGTTTTTGCGCCGCTTTCTTTCTAAGCCAATCCCGCTCTGGCATTTCCCCCGGCGAGGCGTTACGCCTCGTCCATGTCTCACAACACTTTTGGTCATCTTTTCCGTGTCACCACCTGGGGCGAGAGCCATGGCCCCGCGATCGGCTGCGTCGTCGATGGCACACCGCCGGGCATTGCCCTGTCGGAAGCTGACATCCAGCCTTTTCTCGACAAACGCCGGCCGGGCCAGTCGAAATTCACCACCCAGCGGCAGGAACCCGACCAGGTAAAAATCCTCTCCGGCGTGTATGAGGGCAAGACCACCGGCACGCCGATTTCGCTTCTGATCGAGAATACCGACCAGCGCTCGAAAGATTACGCCAACATCGCCGCGCAATACCGGCCCGGCCATGCGGATGTGACCTATGACATGAAATACGGCCATCGCGATCCGCGCGGCGGCGGCCGGTCCTCGGCCCGCGAGACGGCCATGCGCGTGGCCGCTGGGGCGATCGCCCGCAAGGTGCTGGGCGATGGCGTGAAAATCCGCGGCGCCATGGTGGCGCTGGGCGCGCACGGCATCGAGCGCGCCCGCTGGGACTGGGCGGAAATCGACCGCAACCCCTTCTTCTGCCCAGACCCTCAGGCCGCCGCCGAATGGGCGGTGTTTCTCGACGACATCCGCAAATCCGGCTCCTCGCTCGGCGCCGTGGTCGAGGTGGTGGCCGAAGGCGTGCCCCCCGGTCTCGGCGCGCCGATCTACGGCAAGCTGGACGCCGAGATCGCCGGCGCGCTGATGAGCATCAACGCCGTGAAAGGCGTGGAAATCGGCGACGGTTTTGCCGCCGCCACGCTGCGCGGCGAACAGAATGCCGATGAGATGCGCATGCAGGGGGATAAAATCACCTTTCTTGCCAACCATGCCGGCGGCATTCTGGGCGGGATCTCCACCGGCCAGCCGATCATCGCCCGTTTCGCGGTAAAGCCGACCAGCTCGATCCTCACCCCGGCGCGCAGCGTCAGCGCTGCCGGCGAAGATGTCGAGATTTTCACCAAGGGCCGGCACGATCCCTGCGTCGGCATCCGCGCCGTTCCCGTGGGCGAGGCAATGCTGGCATGCGTTCTTGCCGATCATCTGCTTCGTGACCGAGCGGTAATCACGCGAGTGTGACAGCGCAGATGATGATTCTGGGTTAACATATTTATATGAACAGGAAACCTTCGCGCGATTTCGTCTCTTGGATCGGCACAGCGTGCTGGAACGACCGTGTGGCCTGGATTCGGGCCCGCGTGCAGGCCGGCGCGCGCAGCGGCAGACTGGCCGCACAGCGCTTTCTCACCGAATCGGCGCTGGAAAAATCCCGCCGCGGTCACGCGCTTTCCGCCGCTGAAACCTCCCTGGTCGAACTCACGTCACGCATCCCTGCCCTGCACCGGACGTTGACCGCGGCCGGCCAGGCCCGGCTGCGCGAAATGGTCGAAGCGGCCCTGGTCGGCGAGGCGACCTTGCTGCCGGTGTTGCATCTGCTGCACACCGCGCGCCTGCAAGAGGAGCGCGGCTTCACCGTCGCCTATACCGGCCTTGAAGAGGCGACTCCGTTCGACCTCTTGATCAGCCGCGACGGCATGCAGGCCGAGATCGCCTGCGACAGCGTCTCCGCCGAAGACGGCCATGCCGTCCACCGCGGCAGCTGGACGCAGTTGATGGACCGGATCGACCCGGACCTGCAAACCTGGCTCGCCGCGCATCCTGGGCGTTATCTGCTGAAAATGACGCTGCCGAAGGGGCTCAAGAACGACGCCGAGAACTTGCCGGCGCTGCATGAGCGGGTCCGCGACTTCCTCACGGCCGCCAAGCGCGCCGATTACGACGAGGCCGCGATCCTACGCCTCGATCCGCTGCTGCTGGCGGGCGCCCAGGCCAGCGACAAGACCGTCGGCATCCTCGCCAAGTTGCGCCGCGACTTCGGCCCCGAAGCGCACTTCGCCGCCACCGAGGCCGGAAGCAGCCTGTTCATTATGGCCGCCCGCGGCGGCATGGAGAATGACGTGGCCGCCTCAGTGCGCCGGCGTCTCGCCGCCATCGCTCCCGCCCGCCTCACCGGCTCGCGCCCCGGCATTCTCGCCATCTACATCGCCGACACCGACCAGCTCGAATGGCAAAGCTTGCGCGACCAGCTCCTGCTCGAGGGCGAGGCGCGGCAGTTCCTCACCTTCCCCGAAGCCAAGCCGGTTGTGGCGGTGACCTTCGCCTCACGCTACGAGTTGGCCAGAGCCGGCGCACCGGAAGGCGATCTGCGCTTCCGCAACCCGATGCACCCCGAGGCAAAATCCGCCGCCCTCGCGCCGGCGGTGCTCTCCACGGTTTAAGTAAGTAAGGAAGTGGCCGCTTTTTGAAAAAAGCGGCGCAAAAACTTCTTGAAACTGGGCCCGTGGCAGCGAAACCACCACGGCCCAAACTAACAAAGTTTTTTTGCTACTTTTTGTTCACAAAAAGTAGCACTTCCTTCCTCCCTTAATCCTGCCGCAAACGTATCCGCGTACCGCTCAGGGCGGCGGCAAGGAAGGCTGTGAACGAACCCAGGCTCAGGCAGGTATACACGGCGCCATGGGCCACCAGCCCGAGAATCAGCGCCACCAGCATGCCGCCAACCGTCTGGCCGAACAACCGCGCCACCGAGATCATGCCGCTCGCACTGCCGGTGCGCAGCTTCGGCGCGGTGGTGATCATCGCCTTGTTATTCGGCGGCTGGAACAGGCCAAAGCCCATCCCGGCCACGGCGATCGGCCAGACGATGTCGAAATCGGTGGGGTGGGCCGGCATCAGGCGCAGGAACAGAAAGCCGAGGCCGGTGATGGCCAGCCCGATGGTGGACAGCACGGAGGCCGGGTAGCGGTCGCTCAAACGGCCGACCATGGGCGCCACCAGCACGATGGCGAGCGCCCAGGGCGTCATCAGCAGGCCGGTCGCCACCGGGCCACGATGCAGCACGTTCATCAGGTTGAACGGCATCGAAATGATAAAGAAATTGGACGCGACAAAGCCGAAAAACCCGACAATGAACGCCGTCCGGAAGCCGGACTTTGCCAGCAAATCCACCGGCAGCAGCGGGTCGGTGCGGCCGAGTTGAATGCGCACCAGCGCAATCATGCTGCCGCCACCGACGATCAGCAGAACCAGCGCCAGCACCACGCCGCTACTATGCGCGAAGCTGTCCAGGCCGATGACCAGCGCGCCGAGCCCCGCCGCCAGCAGCGCGGTGCTGATGAAGTCGAACTCGCCGCGGATGATCGGCGTGGCCGGGAGCGCCGTTAACGCGAAATACAGCGCCAGCCCGCCCAGCGGCAGATTGATAAGGAACAGCCATTGCCAGCCGGCAACCGAGAGCACGCCGGCCGCCACAGTCGGACCCAGCGCCACGCCCAGCGCCACCACCAGACCGTTCAACGCGATGCCGCGGCCAAGCTCGCTGCTGGGATAAATGAAACGCACGAGGGCCGCGTTCACGCTCATGATGCAGGCCCCGCCAAAGCCCTGCAAAGCGCGCGCCGCCGCCAGTTCCGGCAAGGTGCGGGACATGGCGCACAGCACCGAGGCGACCACGAACAGAACCAGGCCGATGCGGCACATGCGCGCATGGCCGACCCGGTCGCCCATCGCCGCCAGCGGCAGCAGCGAGATCAGGCTGGCGAGCTGATAAGCATTCACCACCCAGATGGCGGAGGACTCCGTGGTATGCACATCATGCGCGATGGTCGGCAGCGCCACATTCACAACGGCGTAATCGAGCACCGAAAGCAGCACCGACAAAGCCACGGCAAACATCGCGCGATAACGCGCGCCACCGAACAGCCCGTCGTGAGAAACAGGGGAGGCTAGGGTCGCAGACATGGCGCCTTACCTATGTCGCGATACGGTGAAAGAATATGGCGCCGTGCAGCCCGGGCCAGGGAAATTCCGAATTGCTGTTATGAGCCGTCAAGCCCCGGGCTGCATATTAGTGCATAGATCGCGGCTATGGACTGTTCGCCAAGCAGTTTCTTGCTTTTTGCATGCATAAAGAGGCCGCTTTTTGAAAAAAGCGGCGCAAAAACTTTTGTTAGTTTGGGGCGGGAGCGCTGAGCGGCACGGGCCTCAGATCCGCTCGCTGATCCTGATCGCGGCTTTGCAGCCGGCCTTGATCACGGCGCTCAGCAGCCGATAGCCCGGCGCCTGCCGGGCACCGTGGTCGATGCCGATGTCGCGGTGCTCCAGCTCCTCGAGACGGAAGCGCTCGATGGTCTCGTTCAGCGGCGCCTCGTCCTCACCCAGCGCCGCCTGCTGCGCGGTGTAATGCGCATCAATCGTCTCCTCCACCGCCACGGTGCAGGCCATCGCCGCCCTTACCCCCATCGACGCGGTGACCGCGCCCAGGGCGAAGCCCGCGACATGCCAAAGCGGCAGCATCAAGGTCGGCCGCACCCGGCGCGTGGCGATCAGACGGGAGAAGGTCTCAAGATGCTGCACCTCCTGGTCGCGCATATGGCGCAGCGTTTCGCCATGCGGGCCACGCCCAAGCACGGCGAGCTGGCCGGCATAAATCCGCTCCGCGCCATACTCGCCGGCATGATCGACCCGAATGAAGCGTTTGACCTTTTCGTCCATCAATACCGTTTGGGTTTTCTCACCAGATAGGTCGTCAGGAGCACAAAAAGAACCAGCGCGGCGATCATATCCATGGCCGCCATCGACACCGGCAAATGCGGGATCAGAAAGACCGGCGCATCGCATGGACGGCCCGGCGTCGCCGGCAGAGGCGCGCCAGGTGTGAGAATCCCGTTGCATTCGGGCAGCGGCGAAGGCCACCAATGGAATTCGACGCCGACATGGAAGAAGGCGATGCCCACATTCGCCAGGAAGGTCAGCGCCGCCAGCCCCAGCACCGCCCGCCCCGCCTTGCGCGGCAGCAGGGCGGCAGCAATGCCGAGCAGGATCACGATCCGGTAAGGCCAGCGCTCCCACAAGCACAACTCACACGGCACCAGCAGCAGGACATATTGCGCGAAATAGGCGACCCCGAGCGTGACCAGCCCGGCCAGCACGACCAGCAAGGCGGCGATGCGGTGCGGCCTGATGCCGGTGCCGATTTTCTCGATGCGCTGGATCTGGCGGGCCTGTTGCGGGGTGCGGCCCGGCTTGCTGCGCGTTCCGCTCACAGGATGAACCTGCTGAGATCGCCCTTGGCGGCCAGCGGCGCGACCCGCTCATTCACATAGGCGGCATCTACCGTCACCGTCTCACCGGAACGGTCGGTGGCGGAAAAGCTGATTTCTTCCAACAACTTCTCAAGCACGGTCGCCAGCCTCCGGGCGCCGATATTCTCCACCCGGTCATTGATGTCAAAGGCCAGCGAGGCCAGCGCGTCGACCGCATCATCGGTGAAGTGCAGCGCCACCCCTTCGGTCTCAAGCAGCGCCACATATTGTTTCAGCAGCGAGTGCTCGGGCTCGGTGAGGATGCGTTTGAAGTCCGCGCGCGAGAGGGAATTCAGCTCGACGCGGATCGGCAGGCGCCCCTGCAGCTCGGGCAGCAGATCGGCCGGCTTGGCGACATGGAACGCGCCGGAGGCGATGAACAGGATGAAATCGGTCTTGATCGGGCCGTATTTCGTCGAGACGGTGGTGCCCTCGATCAGCGGCAGCAGATCGCGCTGCACGCCCTCGCGCGACACGTCGCCGCCGCGAAAACCGCCTTCGGTTTTGGCGCAGATCTTGTCGACCTCATCAAGGAAGACGATGCCGTTATTCTCGGCGTGGCGCAGCGCGTCCTTGGTCAGCGCCTCGGTATCGAGCAGGCGATCGGCTTCCTCGCGCTCCAGCGCGCGGCGGGCATCGCGCACCAGCATTTTGCGCTTCTGCGGCTGGCGGCCGAAAATGCCCTTCATCATGTCGCCAAGATTGATCGCGCCGCCCGGCGGCATGCCCGGCATGTCCATCATGCCGATCGGCATTCCCTGGCCCTCGCTCACGGCGACGTCGATTTCCTTGTCCTCGAGTTCGCCTGCGCGCAGCATGCGGCGGAATTTCACGCGGGTGTCGGCGGACGCCCCCTCGCCCACCAGCGCCGAAATCAGGCGCTCCTCGGCGGCGAGCTCAGCCTTCGCCTCCACGCCCTTGCGGTTCTGTTCGCGCAGCATGGTGATGGAGGCTTCCACCAGATCGCGCACGATGCTCTCCACGTCGCGGCCGACATAACCGACTTCGGTGAACTTCGTCGCTTCAACCTTGATGAAGGGCGCCTGGGCCAACTTGGCCAGACGGCGAGCGATCTCGGTCTTGCCGCAACCGGTCGGGCCGATCATTAGAATATTTTTCGGCACAACCTCTTCGCGCATCTCCTCGGGCAGCTGCAACCGACGCCAGCGGTTGCGCAGCGCGATGGCGACGGCGCGCTTGGCATCATCCTGGCCGATGATGAAGCGGTCAAGCTCGGAAACGATCTCGCGGGGAGAATAGACGGGAGTATCCATTACAGTGTTTCAACCACCAGGTTTTCGTTGGTGTAGACGCAGATATCGGCAGCGATCTTCATCGCGCGGCGGGCGATGTCCTCGGCGCTGAGATCGGGCACCGTCATCAGCGCGCGCGCGGCAGCCAGAGCGTAATTGCCGCCGGAGCCGATGGCGATGATGCCGTCCGCCGGTTCCAGCACGTCGCCATTGCCGGTGAGCGTGTAGCCATGCTCCTTGTCGGCGACGATCAGCATCGCCTCAAGACGGCGCAGGTAGCGGTCCATGCGCCAATCCTTGGCCAGTTCCACACAGGCCCGCTCCAGCTGATTGGGAAAACGTTCGAGCTTGGCTTCCAGCCGCTCCAGCAGCGTGAACGCGTCGGCCGTGGCCCCGGCGAACCCGGCAATGACACTGCCATTGCCGATGCGCCGCACCTTGCGCGCATTGCCCTTCACCACCGTGTTGCCAAGGCTCACCTGGCCGTCACCGGCCAGCGCCACCGCGCCGTCGCGGCGGACGCACAAAATGGTCGTGCCGTGCCAGCCGACCGGGTCATTTGGATTTGTCATGCGCCATGACATGGCACTCGGTCCGCGCGCCGGCAAGGCCGTTGAGCCTTGCACCACAGCGTTCCCTGCCGCGCCAAACCGGCATTTAATTTCAGACATATGAATTATATTGCGTTTTTTACAGCCTGAACCCTTTTGCACCGCAACCGCGAATGGTAAAAGCCAACTATGATTATAGACGGAACGAACAAACCCGCTGGCGCTGTGGAGAAAGACCCGCTCCTGGTTGGGCTGGGCCAGCGCGTTAAGCTGCTGCGCGCCCGGCGCGCTATCCCGCGCCGCGTGCTGGCGGAAGCAGCGGACGTGTCGGAGCGCCATCTTGCCAACCTGGAATCAGGCATTGGCAATGTCTCGGTTCTGGTGCTGCAACAGGTGGCCCAGGCGCTCGGCTGTTCGCCGGCTGAGCTGCTGGGGGACGAGACGACCAGCTCACCGGAATGGCTGATGATCCGCAAGCTGCTGCAAGGCCGCAGCCAGACCGATCTGCAGACGGCACATCGCGCACTCGCGGATATTTTTCTGGAAACGCCCGATGCCGGGCAGCGCAACGAACGCATCGCCTTCATCGGGTTGCGCGGTGCCGGCAAGTCCACCCTCGGCCGGATGGTCTCGGCGCGGCTGGACCGCCCCTTCATCGAACTGCGGGCGGAAATCACCCGCCTCGCCGGCTGCGGCCCGATGGAGATCCAGGCGCTGTACGGCTCCAACGCCTACCGGCGCTATGAGCGTCAGGCGCTGGAAGAGACGCTGCAAAACCACAAAAGCTGTGTGATCGCCACCGCCGGCGGGCTGGTCTCTGATGCCGGCACGCTCGACATGCTGCTGCGTCACTGCCTGACAATCTGGCTGCAGGCCGAGCCGGAGGACCATATGAATCGCGTGCTCGCCCAGGGTGACGCGCAGGCGCTGCATAAATCCGGCCGGCGCGATGCCATCGAGGATTTGCGGCTGACCTTGGAAAGCCGGGCGGCTTTCTACGCCAAGGCGGATTTCTCCTACAACACCAGCGGCAAGACGCTGGAGGAAGCGTTTACCGGGCTGCTGTCGGCAATCGCCGCGCACCAGCCGCAAATCGCCGCCTGAAACAGGGACGTAAATCCAACTCTATCCATCCTGGTCAGGCCGGCGGTTTTCCGGCCTGACGCGCACGAAAATTCCCTCAAACAAGGGCGCGCGCGCCCTGCCCTATCCGTGGTCGCCTCGCCGACGAGCTTTCGACCCGACAGAGGGAAAGCAACGCAGGTCCCGCACACACTCATTTCTCTTTCAAGATGAAATGACATCTCGACAACTCGCGAAAGACGCGAAGAAATGACGGGATAGAAACGAGATATACGGCTACAGGAACGCCGTGGACAACCCGGGCCAAACGCATGCCTGACTAATAATTAGTTATAAAGATTAACCAAGCCCCCGCGCGCACAGCCACACCTTCTGCGCGCATATAAATGGATGGAACTTGGCGTTCAATTTAACTAAGGTCGAGAGGCGATATGGCCTAGAAACAAGAATTCAAACGGAAACAAGACGGCTCATGCTGCAAATCACCGCATCTGCCTTGACCACCCGTCGCGCTTCCTGGGTCACGGGTCTCTTTGTGCTCCTGCTGGAGACGGGCATTCTCTTGGCCGAGGCCATGATGCTGTTGGCCAGTGGCGCCATCGTCCAGGCTGTCATCACGCCGCCCGGTGCCGATCTGCCAAACCCGATGGCATTGGCCGCCTCCTATGTGTTTCTTCTGGTCGCCGGCGATGCGGTGCCGCGGCCGCCGGTCCGCCGCCGCCGCGCCGAGGCCTTGCGCATCCTCGTGGCGGTGTTCGTGGTGGCGCTGCTGCTCTCCGGCCATATTCTCGCCAGCGCGCCGGCTCTGGCTGTATGGGGCCTGATCGCGGCCAGCGCCATCAGCGGCTGGCGCTGGCTGGCGCTGCACCTTGCACAAACGATGCCGCCCGGGACTTGGCCGGCGCGGCCCGTCGCCTTCATCGGCAACAGCGAGGCGGCGGCGCGGCTGCTGAATGAGCTGGAGACTGACCGGTGGCAGAACATCCAGCCGGTCGGCTTCTTTGACGACCGCGCCGCGCGCCCGGGGCCTTTGCACGACCGGCTGCCCTATCTCGGCACGATCGATGGGCTGGTCGGCTATATCCATGACCACGAGTTGTCGGACATCTATATGGCCCTGCCCTGGTCAGCCGGGCAGCGCATTTCCGTGCTGGTCGACCGGCTGCGCTTCCTGCCGCTCACGGTGCGGCTGGTGCCGGACGCCACGCCACCGGCCCTGCGCCTCGGCCATGTCACCAATCAAAGCCAGGGCGTGGAGATGCCGACGCTGATGGTGCCGCCCTTTTCGCTCATGGGCGCCACCGCCAAGCGTGCGCTCGACCTGATCGTTTCGCTGGGCCTGCTGATCCCGTTGGCGCCGCTCCTTCTGCTGATCGCGCTGGCCATCCGGCTCGACAGTCCCGGGCCGGTGTTTTTCCTGCAGAAGCGCACGGGGCAGTTCGGCCGCAGCTTCAATATCTACAAATTCCGCAGCCTGCACGTGGCACGCGCCGACCGCGCCGCGGAAGCGCTGGTCTGCAAGGGCGATGCCCGCGTCACCCGCGTCGGCAAATATCTCCGCAAATATTCGATCGATGAACTGCCGCAGCTCATCAACGTGTTGCTCGGCGACATGTCGCTGGTCGGCCCCCGGCCGCACGCGCCCCGCGCCAAGGCTGACCGCCGCATCTATGCCGAGGTCATGCCCGATTATATGCTGCGCTACCGGGTCAAGCCGGGCATGACCGGCTGGGCGCAGGTGAACGGCTGGCGCGGCAACACCGATACGGAAGAGAAACTGCGCAAGCGCGTCGAATTCGACTTCGAATATATCAAGAACTGGTCGTTTTGGCGCGACCTGAAAATTCTTGCCATGACCATCCCCTCCGCTCTATTCCCCCCGCAGGACAATGTTTGAGATCATCTTTTGCAGCGGACATTTCAGGCGATCGGTTCAGAGTGAGTATGAGCGTAAGCGTTGCGGGGAACAGGCTGGGCTTTTCTGCAAGCCCTTCGCTGGTGGACCGCGCTTGGCGCGCGGCTTACCGCGTGGGCTTCACGGGTGCGATATTATGGTGGAGCCTCCGCCGGCCGCGTCATGAAGGGGCCTTGGTTGCCATTTATGTGGCGCAAAATCTTTTGCTGCTGCGCCCTTCCTATCGCACGGCCTGGAATTTCCCCGGGGGCGGCGTGAAAAGCGGCGAAAACCCGGAGGCGGCAGCGCGGCGGGAATTGTTCGAAGAAACCGGACTCTCGGCCGGGCCGCTCGTTCCGGTCGCGCGCCTCACCGGCGTCTGGCTCGGCCGGCAGGAAACCGTGCATATTTTTGAATGGCACCCGGCTGAGCTGCCGCCGCTTCGCCTCGACAATCGCGAAATCATCGCCGCCCGGCTGGTGCCGCCCTCCGAATGGCGCCGGATGAAGGTGACCGGACCGGTCGCGGCCTATTTGCAGCAGGTGAAACCGTAGGCGCTTTTGGCCTGCTGTTTCCACGCCCAAGGCCGCAAGGCGCAAAAGTTTTTGCGCCGCTTTTTTAAAAGCGGCAGCTTTTCTTACTGCAAATCTTTTCCCCACACCTTTGCATCCGCCTGCCCGCCAACCAGATGAATGCGAACAAAAAGGAGATGCTCCATGTCACGCTGGCTTCTCGCCCTCTGTCTCACCCTCGGCCTAGGGGGCAACGCCTTGGCACAGACCGGCGGTGAGGTGTATGGCGGGCTGAATTCCGACGGTGGAGCGATGTATGGGGCGTCCATCCACCGCGTGCTTGGTACCAACCCCAACGGCACGCCGCGGCAACTCCTGCCCGGCGCCTCGATGACCAATGGCGCCGGCAACAGCACGATGACGCCCGGTATAACCGGCGGCAGCGTCCAGCCTCCGCCCATCCGGAGCTTCCTGCGTGGTCAGCCCACGACCATTCCCACCATCACCGGCCAGCCCAGCCAATAACGGGATGATGCGCGCTTCGCTCAAGCGCTCAGGCGGTCCCAGTACGGGGGCGCGCCGATATGCGCCGCGAAATCGTCGATAAACACGCGGACTTTCGGCGCGACGACGCGTTTTGGCGGATAGATCGCCCAGACGAAACGCTCTTCCGGGGTGAACATCGCTTCATAACGGGGGAGCAAGCGGACCAGCTGCCCGGTCTGCAACGCCTGACCGGCAATCCAGCTCGGCAGCAGCGCCATGCCGATACCGGCCAGGGCGGCCGCCAGCAGCGCTTCGCTGTCATTGGTGCGGAAGCGGCCGGCGCACATGATATCCTCGCGTCCTCCCGCCTCATCAATCAGCACCCAGCGGTCGCCAAGCTGCCGGCTGAACAGCACGGCGGGGCAGCGCGACAGGTCGGCCGGCCTTTCAACCGGCCCGTGTTCCGCCAGAAATTGCGGCACCGCGCACAGCACGCGCCGGTGCGGTGCCAGCTTGCGCGCCTTGAGCCGTGAATCCGGCAAGGCCCCGGTACGGATGGCCAGATCGGTCCCGCTCTCGATGATGTCGACGACCGTGTCGGTGAAGGCGACATCGAGCCGGATATCCGGATACCTCGCGGCGAATTGCGGCAGGAACGGCAAGACATGCAGCCGGCCGAAGGCACCGGGCACATTCAGCCGCAAAACCCCCTGCGGCCGGGCATTGAAGGCGCTGGCGGCGGTGTAGGCCTCCTCCAACTCATCCAGGATGCGCCGGGCACGCAGCAGAAACGCGCCACCGATCTCCGTCAGATGCAGCCGCCGGGTCGAGCGGTTGAACACGGCCGCGCCCAGCTCCGTCTCCAGCTCGGTGATCGCCCGCGAGACCGAGCTGGGTTTAACACCCGCCTCCAGCGCCGCGCGGGAAAATCCGCCCAGCTCGGCGGCGCGCACGAAGTAGCGAAGCTGGGTCAGCCGGTCCATTCATACCCTGTCGCGCAAAACTGATTTTCTCATTCCCACGCTACCAGGGCAGAATGAATCGCGGCAAGAGCGCGTTGAGCCCCGCGCCTCTCCGTGAGCGCGCGGCACCGTCCCAAACCAAGGAAGAGTTCGATGAGCAAGCACAGCAAGGCTTGTGCCTGTCTGCTTTTTGCCGCACCCGACGCGGCCGGGCCCGCGCGATGAACATGCGCGTTGTCAACACCGTGCTGCGGCTCGCCGCCGGCTTCGCGATTCTGCTGGTGATGCTCTGGCTCGGTAACCTCGCGGCGAAATTTCTGCCGCTGCCGGGACCGCTCGTCGGCATGGTGCTGCTGTTCCTGTTTCTGACGGTCCATAAGGGCGCGGCGGCGCAAGCGGTGATCGCCTGCGGCGAGCATTTTTTGAAACATTACGCGTTTTTCTTCATCCCCGCCGGCGTCGGCGTCATGGTGCATATTCACCAGTTGCGCGGCAGCATGCTCGGCGTCGCCGCCAGCCTGGTGATCTCCTCCCTGCTCTCCCTCATCGTCACCGCCGTGACCATGCAGCTCTTGATCAAGCGGCGCCGCGGCGGAACCGCTTCATAAGGACTGAAATGCCATGGACCGGCTGTTCCTCGCCGCCTTCTATATCCTGCTGTCCATCGCGGCCTTTGCGCTCGGCAAGGCGGTAAACCGCCGGGCGCGACACCCGGCGGCCAATGCGACGCTCATCGCCATGCTCGTCGTCATCTTCGTGCTGCTGCTCAGCCACCGGAATTATGCCGCCTACATGCATCATGGCGGGGGCGTGATCGCCTGGCTGCTCGCCCCCGCCACGGTGGCGCTCGGCATCCCCCTTGCCCGTCATGCGAAAACCATGGCGCAGGAGTCCTGGCCGATCGGCGTCGCGGTGGTCGCCGGTGCGATCAGCGCGGCCATTTCCGCGCCGCTGATCCTGCGCCTTCTGGGCGGCAGCCAGGTCCTGGCGCTGTCGATGGCACCGAAAGCGGTGACCACGCCGATCGCCATGCAAATCTCCGCGCGCATCGGCGGCGTGCCGGCCCTCGCGGCGGTGTTCGCGATCGTTGGCGGCATCATCGTCGCGGTCATCGCCGAACCCGTGCTCACCCGGCTCGGCATCACCGACCACCGCGTGTTCGGCCTTACCGCGGGTGTCGCCGGCAGCGGCATCGGCGCTGCACAGGCGGTCAGCCGCAACCCACAGGCGGGCGCCTATGCCGCGCTCGCCGTAGGGGTGAACGCCCTCGTCACCGCCATTCTGGTGCCGATCTTCTGGTCCTGGCACTTGTTTTAAGGGGAAGCCGTGCTGGTTTCGCCGCCCCAGGCCCAAAGTCAAAAAAGTTTTTGCGCCGCTTTTTTCAAAAAGCGGCCCTTTCCTTCTCTTGAATCGACCTTGCTGCCCCAAGGCGTGATACATTATAGCATTCCAACTGCATTCAACGCCCCGAGGTCCGATGTTTCTCTCCGCACGCAGCCGCCTTGGCGCCCTGGCCGGCGCCGGTTTTCTCGTCCTGGCCGCCGGGCCGGCTTTTGCCGCCGGCATTCCGGCGGTGGGCATCGAGAATGAATATGCCGACGTGATCGCCCAGGTCGGCGGCCCTTATGTGAGCGTGACGGCGATCGAGACCGACCCCAACACCGATCCGCATAGTTTCGAGGCGAGCCCGCGCGTCGCGCGGCAACTCGCCGCCGCGCGCCTCATCGTGGAAAACGGCCTCGGCTATGATAGCTGGACCGACCGGCTGATCACGGCCACACACAGCGCCGGGCGCCAGGTGATCGACGTGCAGACATTGCGCGACCTGCCCGACAGCACGCCCAACCCGCATCTCTGGTACGATCCGGCGACCATGCCGGCGGTGGCCGCGGCGGTGGCGGCGGATCTCTCCCGGCTCGACCCCGCCCATACCGCGCTGTTCGCCGCCAACGCGAAAAAATTCGACGCCTCTCTGACTCCCTGGCGCGAGGCCATTGCCGCCTTCAAGGCGCATCATCCCGACGTGCCGGTGGCCGTCACCGAGCCGGTGGGTGACTACATGCTGCAGGCTCTGGGTGCGGACATCAAAACCCCGTTCAGCCTGCAAGCCGCGATCATGAATGGTACGGACCCGTCGCCGCAGGATGTGACCGCGGAGATGCACCTCCTCACCCACCGCCAGGTGGCAGTATTTGTGTACAACCAGCAAGTGACCGACCCGCTCACCGCCTCCTTCCTGGCGGCGGCGAAAGCGCATGATGTGCCGGTGGTCGGCGTTTATGAGACCATGCCGACCGGTTACCATTACCAAGGTTGGATGCTGGCCGAAGTAAACGCGATGCGCCGCGCGGTGACGGCGCACCAATCCACAGAAACACTGCAAGGCGACCACGCTCCGTGAGCATTTTTCCGGCCCTGTCGGTCCAGTCCCTGAGCGTCGCTTTTGCCGGACAAGACGTTCTTAAGGATGTTAGTTTCGACCTCGCGGCCGGGTCATTCTGCGGCCTGATCGGCGCCAACGGCTCGGGCAAGACGACCCTGCTGCGCAGCATTCTCGGCTTTCAGGGGAAACAGTCCGGCACCATCCTGCTCGAGGGGGTGCCGGTGGCGCCAAACCGCCGCCGGATCGGCTATGTGCCGCAAAAGCTCGCGCTCGATCCGGACATGCCGCTGCGCGCGCGCGATTTCGTCGCCCTCGGGCTGGACGGCCACCGGCTCGGCCTGCCGCTGCCCTCGCACGCCAAGAGCCGGGCGGTGGATGAGATGCTGGCCGCGGTGGAGGCGCAAGATTTCGCCGACCAGCGTGTCGGGCGCCTCTCGGGCGGGCAGCAGCAGCGGGTGATGATCGCCCATGCGCTGATCCGCCGGCCGCACCTGCTGCTGCTGGACGAGCCGTTGGCGAATCTGGACATGCGCAGCATCGCCGAGGTGGTCGAGTTGCTCCGGCGCCTGGCCCGGGAGCAGAAAATCACCGTGCTGCTTTCGGCGCATGACATGAACCCGCTGCTGCCGGCCATGGACCGTATCGTCTACCTCGCCAACGGCAAGGCGGCGAGTGGCGCCACCGCCGACGTAGTGCGCACCGCGGTGCTCAGCAAGCTCTACGGCTACCACATCGACGTGATCCGCGTGCATGGCCGCGTGCTGGTGGTGGCCGGCGAAATGCCGCCCGGTTTGGCGCACGACCCGGTGCATGTGACGGCGATTCCGTGATGTCGATCTTGTTCGCCTCCGGATTCTTCGCCGATGAGTCGGTGCGCACGGCGCTGGTGGTCGGCGGCAGTGCGGCGATCGTCTCGGCGTTGATCGGCGTATTCACGGTGCTGCGCGGCCATGCCTTCGCCGGCCATGCGCTTGCCGATGTCAGCAGCGCCGGCGGCTCCGCCTCGTTTCTGCTCGGGGTGAATCCGCTGCTGGGATTTTTGGGCATGGCGGTGCTGGCCGCCGGAGCGATGGAGTTTTTGGGCAATCGCCGCGTGCGAGAACGCGATCTGGTGACCGGCATCGTGCTCGGCGCCGGGCTCGGCCTGTCTGCTTTGTTTTTGTATTTCGACGTCACGCTGCGCAACACCACCGGGGCGGCGGTGGCGGTGATGTTCGGTTCGATGTTCGCCATTCCCGCCAGTGCCGTGCCGTTGACCTTGGCCGTGGCGCTGGGCGGGCTGGCGATCCTTGGCCTCATCTACCGCCCGCTCTTGCTCAGCTGCGTCGATCCGGAGCTGGCAGAGATGCGGGGCATCAATGTGCGGTTGATCGGCTTGCTGCATCTGCTGGTGCTCTCGCTGGCGGTGGCGCTCTCGGCCATGACGGTCGGCGCCATCCTGTCCACCGCCCTGCTAGTCGGCCCACCGGCGGCGGCCCTGAAACTCTCCGCCCGGCCCGGACGCGCTATGTGCCTCGCCGCCGCGATCGGCCTGGCCAGCACGGCGCTGGGCATTCTGCTCGCTTATGACAGTTTCTACTGGACACCCGGCCACGGCTGGCCGGTAAGCTTTTTCATCGTGACCCTGGTCTGCCTCGCTTATCTGCTCATGCCGCGCGGCGCCGATCGCAGCCGCCGGGCGGTGTAGGCCCATGTTTTCGAGCTTCATGGTGAATAGCTGGATCGCCGCCAGCCTGGTGGCGGTGGTGGCCGGCTGTATCGGGTTTTTCGTGGTGGTGCGCGGTGCCACCTTCGCCGCGCACGCTCTGCCGCTCAGCGCCTTTCCCGGGGCAGCGGCGGCCGCGTTGCTCGGCGTCAACCAGCTGGCCGGGCTGGCGGTGTTCGCCATGCTTGGCGTGGCGGGGATCAGCCAACTGGCGCAGCGTGAGCGGCACGAAGTGGCCACCGCGCTCAGCCTGGTCGCGCTGCTGGGCCTTGGAACCCTGTTTCTAAGCCTGACCTCGGAATATGCGCAGGGCGTCTATGCGCTGCTGTTCGGCGACGTGCTCGGCATCAGCGGCGCCGAATTGCCACCGCTGGCGATCAGCGCCGCCGTCTGCATCGCCGCACTTCTGGTCCTGTTCAGGCCTTTGCTACTGACGTCTGTGTCCCCCGACCTCGCCGCTTCCGGAGGCATCAACGCCAGCCTCATGGAAGTGGCCTTTCTTGGCATTTTGGCCTTGGCCACGGCGATCGCCCTGCCGCTGGTCGGTGCCCTGCTGGTGTTCAGCCTGATGGTCGGCCCAGCCTCGGCGGCGCGCTCGCTCACCCGCAAACCACCGGTGGCCATGGCCTTATCGGTGGTGATCGCGCTGCTGACGGTGTGGGTTGCCGTCGCGCTCTCCTACCTCACCAACTGGCCGGTCGGCTTCTTTGTCGGGAGCTTCGGCACAATCTGCTATGTCGGCGGCCGCGCCGCCGCGCGCACGGCGTAAGTAAGGAAGCGCTTCTTTTTTGAAAAAAAGAAGCAAAAAACTTCTTTGAGCTGGGCTGTGGTGGTTTCGAGGGTACAGCCCAGACTAACGAAAGTTTTTGCGCCGCTTTCTGCCCTAAGACGCCGCGCAGGCGGCGCAGGTGCCGTCAACCTCGATCACCGCGTTGCCGGGGCGAAAGCCCTGGCGCTTTGCCGCCTGTTCCAACGCCTGCAGCACGGCGTGATCCTCGATTTCCGCCACCGTGCCGCACATCCGGCAGATCAGGAACTGCGCGGCGTGATGATGATGGTGGTCGGATTCCGTGCAAGGGATGAAGGCGTTCAGCTTTTCGATGCGATGGATGAGCCTTTGCTCCTGCAAAAACTCCAGCGCCCGGTAGATGGTTGCGGGCACAGCATTGCGGCGCGTCTCTTTCAGCTTGTCGAGCAGCTGATACGCCGTAAGCGGCCCGTCGGCTTCGAGCACCAGGCCCAGAACCGCACGGCGCAGTTCCGTCAGCTGCGCACCCTCCCTCGCGCAGGCGGAGGCGGCCTCATCCAGCCGATGCTGCACGTCGCGTTTCTCAGTCATCGTGCTCCCTCGAATTCGGTTCGTTGAACCGTATACCATATCCCGCGCGCGGCGACAGGCAGCCCGCACTCTCCCCCGTTTTTGTGCGGCGCAGCGAAATTTGCCTGAAAACGACAAGGCTTTTTCCATTGCATGCACTTTTTTCACATGATAAGGCGGATCTAATACAGAACTTTTGTTCAAATTAATGAACAAAAGCCTGAGAAAAAAACGGCGGCGAAAAAAGAACGGCGGCGAGGAAGCGGAGAGAAAATGGACGGCACAGCGGAGCCCGGCGCGCCCGTGGCGATGATGACGTCGCGAAAAGCCAATAGCGACACGGTGGTGCCGGCTTTGACGCGCGGCTTTGCCATCCTCGACCTCGTTGCGAAAAATCCCGGGCTTGATTTCACCACCATTCATGGCCGGCTCGGCCTGCCGAAGAGCAGCACGCATAATCTGCTGGGCGCGCTCTCGCGGCTTGGTGTGCTGCGCATGCGGCCCGATCGCGGCTTTGTCCTGGGGCTGAAGCTGACGGAGCTGGGCGCTTTCGCCGCCAGCCACCGTTTCGTCGAGACGGAATCCTTTCCTTTGCTGCGCGCCTTGGCCAGCGAACTGCAACTCACCTGCCATCTCGGAGTCAGCGAGGGGTCCGAGGCGGTCTATCTTTCGAAAATTGAATGCGATCAGCCGATCAGAGTCGAGTCCTGGGTCGGAAAACGTTTTTCGCTGCATAGCTCCGCCTTGGGCAAAGTGCTCCTGGCCTGGTTGCCCGAAGCCGAACTGCAACAGGCTCTGGCGGCCATCAACTGGGTCCAGGCGACCCCGCACACCATCACCAGCCAAGCGGCCATGCACGCGCATCTGCAACTGGTCCGCACCCGCGGCTGGGCCACTGACGACGAGGAGAACGTGCCGAACATACGCTGCGTCGCCGCCCCGGTGTTCGACCGGCGCCAGAACGTCGTGGCGGCGATCAGCGCCGTCGGCACGATCCTGCAGCTGGACCAGGCGCGCTTCGCGCTGATCGCCCCGCGCCTGGTGGCGGTGGCAAACGAAATCTCCCGCCGCGCCTTCACCGGTTAGCGGCGCAGAGACAGCCGGAAAACAGGCAAAAGTAGAAAGACTAAAAAGAGTAGAAAGGGATTTTTATGGCGAATGTTGGATTTATCGGCTTGGGCGTGATGGGCAAGCCGATGGCGGGGCACCTGATCGCGGCGGGACACACGTTGTTTCTCTACACCCCGAGCGGCCCCGCGCAGGAATTGCTGACCCAAGGCGGCGTCGCCTGCGCCTCGCCGAAAGAGGTCGCCGCACGGGCCGAAATCATCATCCTCATGGTGCCGGACACGCCGCAGGTGGCTTCCGTGCTGTTTGGCGAGAACGGCGTCGCCGATGGCTTGTCCGCGGGCAAAATCGTCGTCGATATGAGCTCGATTTCGCCGATCGAAACCAAGGAATTCGCCCGCAAAATCGAAGCCATGGGCTGCCAGTATCTCGATGCGCCGGTGTCCGGCGGCGATGTCGGCGCCCGGGCCGCCTCGCTCACCATCATGGTCGGCGGGCCCGAAGCGGCGTTTGAAAAAGTAAAGCCCTTGTTTGAGAAAATGGGTAAGAACATCACCCTGGTCGGCGGCAATGGCGACGGCCAGACCACGAAAATCGCCAACCAGATCATCGTCGCTTTGACCATCGAGGCGGTCAGCGAGGCGCTGCTGTTCGCTTCCAAGGCCGGCGCCGACATCACCAAGGTACGCAAGGCGCTGATGGGCGGGTTCGCGAACTCACGCATCCTGGAAGTACACGGCGAGCGCATGATCAATCGCAACTTTGCGCCGGGCTTCCGCATCGCGCTCCACCAGAAGGACCTCAATCTGGCGCTTGAAGGTGCGCGGGCGCTGCAGCTGAGCCTGCCCAACACGGCGATCGCGCAGCAGCTCTTCAGCGCCTGCGCCGCGCAAGGCGGCGGCGGATGGGACCATTCGGCCATGCTGAAAGCCCTGGAGATGCTGGCCAACCACGAGCTTTCAACCGGGGCCGGCACGGCGGCCTGACGTCCTGACGTCCTGACATCCCCCCACACCAACAGGGATCGCTCCATGCCGTCTTGATGGAACGACACCTTTAGGGAGCGAAACAACAATGAAAATCTATAAGTTCGTCAACCGCGTGCCCGGCGGGTTGATGGTGGTGCCGCTGTTCATCGGCATCATCATCAACACCTTCTTTCCTCATCTGCTGCAAATCGGCGGCTTTACCCAGGCGCTCAGCGGCGCCGGCTATCCGACGATCCTCGGCATGTATCTGTTCGTCGTCGGCAACAAGATGACGTTGCGCACCGCGCCGCGCATGCTCAAGCGCGGTTTCGGCATCCTCTTTGCCAAGGTTGGCTTCGCGGCCCTCGTCGCTATCACCGTCGGCAAATTGTTCGGGGGCAATCTCTGGGGCTACAGCACGCTGGCGCTGATGGCGGCCCTGAACGACACCAATGGCGGCATGTTCCTGGCACTGACCAGCGTGATGGGCGACAAGGACGATGCCGGCACCTACGTGCCGCAGAGCATCGAGACCGGTCCGTTCGTGACCATGATCGTGCTGGTGGGCGCGGGCCTTGCGCATATTCCCTGGCTGACGATGGTCTCTGTCATCGCTCCGATTGCCGCCGGCGCCATTCTCGGCAATCTCGACGAGGATCTGCGCAAGTTCTTCTCCTCGCAGGAGCCACTGATCGTGCCGTTCATGGGCTTCACGCTGGGCCAGAACATCAATCTGGAAGCGGTGATCCATGCCGGCCTGCCCGGCATCCTGCTCGGCCTGTTCGTGCTCGTCACCACCGGCGCGGTCTGCATCGCGGCGGACATCCTGCTCGGCGGTTCCGGCATTGCCGGGGCAGCTGCCTCCAGCACCGCCGGCAACGCCGCCGCCGTGCCGAAAGCCGTGGGCATGGCCGACCCGAGCTATGCCGCGATCGCGCCCGCCGCCACCGTGCAGGTCGCGGCCTCGGTGATCGTCACCGCCATCTTGACGCCGATCCTGACTTCCTTTGTGTACAAACGGGTGCATCGCCGCCGTGGCGACCTGGCGCCGAATACCAACGACTTGCTGCATGAGGCGCTTGAGGAAAACCGCCTGCACCAGACTTCATCCTTCCACGGAGAACCTTCTACATGACCAAGCCAAGCGTTTACGTCACGCGTATGATTCCGGAAGCCTGCATCGACAAGCTGCGTGAGCATTTCAATGTCGACGTGAATCCGGACGACCGCGCGCTCAGCTATGACGAGCT
Source organism: Acidocella sp. (assembly GCA_035493735.1). Classification (GTDB taxonomy): domain Bacteria; phylum Pseudomonadota; class Alphaproteobacteria; order Acetobacterales; family Acetobacteraceae; genus Acidocella. The sequence continues at coordinate 4,455 of DATJHR010000024.1, read as the reverse complement.
GAAGCAAAAAGTCCGCGGCAAGGACGCGATCGTGTCCCTGCTGACCGACACGATCGATGGCGGCTTGCTCGACGCCGCCGGGCCGCAATGCAAGATCGTCGCGAATTACGCCGTCGGCTTCAACAATTTCGATCTCAAGGCGGCGACTGAACGCAAGGTCATTCTGACCAACACGCCCGGCGTGCTGGATGACGCGACGGCCACCCTCACCTTCACCCTGCTGCTCGCCACGGCGCGCCGCATCGCCGAGGCGGATGCCTATGTCCGCGCCGGCAAATGGCGTGGCTGGGCGCCGATGTTCTTCGTCGGCCTCGATGTCGACCGCCGCACACTCGGCATCGCCGGGCTGGGACGAATCGGCAAGAACGTCGCGCGCAAGGCGGCGGGCTTCGACATGAAGATCATCTATAGCGATGTGAACCGTGATCTCGCCTTCGAAAAGGAACACAACGCCACCTACGTCGACAAGGCGACGTTGCTGAAGGAATCCGACTTCCTGACGCTGCACGTGCCGCTGCTGCCCGAGACGAAGCATTATATCGGCGCGGCGGAACTGAAGCAGATGAAGAAGACCGCCGTCCTCATCAATGCCGCGCGCGGCCCCGTCGTCGACGAGAAGGCCCTGGTCGAGGCGCTGCGCGCCAAAACCATCTGGGGCGCCGGGTTGGACGTGTTCGAAGACGAGCCGACCCTGGCCCCCGGCCTGGCCGAACTCGATAACGTGGTGATCGTGCCGCATATCGCCTCGGCGACGGCGGAGACGCGCTTCAAAATGGGCGAAATCGCCGTCAACAACGTGATCAAGGTGCTCTCCGGCCAGGCGCCGGACACCTGCGTCAACCCGGAAGTGCTGAAGGCGAAAGGCTGAGCCATCTCACTTAAAGACAAAGCCGGCGGCTCACACCGCCGGCTTTTTTTGCTGAGGGGAAAGAAAGAAGGAAAGGCTACTTTTTGTGAACAAAAAGTAGCAAAAAAACTTTGTTAACTTGGGCCCGTGCCATGTCAGCGCCACCGGGTTATTGCACACAGATCTGCAGGAAACCGATGACCGAAAAGCATCATCGCTACTCAGTCAGGGTAACGTGGACCGGAAACACCGGTGCAGGAACCGCGGCATATCAAGGCTATGAGCGTGCTCACGACATCTCGGCAGAGGGTAAGGCCACCATTGCAGGATCATCCGATCCAGCGTTTCGCGGAGATGCGAGCCGTTGGAACCCTGAAGAACTCCTGGTCGCGGCTCTCTCAGCCTGTCATAAGCTGTGGTATCTGGGTCTTTGCTCTCAAAACGGTGTTACCGTCACCGCATATCAAGACTCCGCAGAAGGTGTCATGGTGGAAGAGGCAAGCGGCACAGGCCAATTCACTGTCGTCACGCTGCGCCCTCATGTGACAATCTCGGCCAACTCTGATGCGGCAAAAGCACTTGAACTCCATCATGAGGCTCATGCCATGTGCTTCATCGCTCGGTCGATGAACTTCCCCGTCAAAAACGAGCCGACTGTGATCCGAGAAACGGCCAAAATTGCTTGACGGACCCGTTCGATCGCACCGTTTGGTCGCGGTTTGCAGCAAGAGGCGGCTATACTAACTAAAGGCCGACACGCATAGGAGTTTGAAATGGCTAAAACGGCATTGGTTGTCGGCGCCAGCGGGATCGTTGGTAATGCGGCGGCGCAGCTGCTCGTCGAACAGGGCTGGATCGTATATGGTCTTGCCCGCAGACCGACATCGCAGGCTTCCGTCCGACCGGTTGCCGCCGACCTTCGAGACACTGAAGGTACGGCTGCGGCGCTGGCTGGCATTGATCCCGACGCCGTGTTCATCACCACATGGCTCCGTCAGGATAACGAGGCGGAAAATATCCGCGTTAATTCCGCGATGGTCAGGAATCTCCTCAACGGCTTGGCAAAGCCGTCAAAGCCACGCCACGTCGCTTTGGTGACCGGCCTTAAGCATTATCTGGGGCCGTTCGAGGCTTATGGAAAAGGCTCGCTACCGCAGACGCCATTCCGCGAGGAGCAGGAACGTCTTGATGTCGCGAATTTCTATTATGCGCAAGAGGACGAGCTTTTCGCCGCCGCGGCCCGCGATGGTTTCACCTGGAGCATTCACCGCCCGCACACCGTGATCGGCAAAGCGGTCGGCAACGCCATGAACATGGGAACGACTTTGGCGGCCTACGCAACGCTGTGCCGCGAGAAGGACCAGGCTTTCACCTTCCCTGGCTCAGCCGCTCAATGGAACGGCCTGACCGACATGACGGACGCGCGGCTGCTTGCCAAGCATCTCCTGTGGGCCGCAACAACTCCCGCGGCGGCGAACGAAGCCTTCAATGTGGTGAATGGTGACGTTTTTCGCTGGAGCTGGATGTGGGGCCGGATTGCCGAATGGTTTGGGGTGAAGGCAGCGCCTTTTGACGGAACCATACGCCCGCTGGAGAGACAGATGGCTGAAGATGCCGGGCTTTGGCGGCGCATCGCCGAGCGGCAAGGTTTGGCAGAGCGGGATCTGGGCCTGTTGGCATCGCCGTGGCACACGGATGCAGATTTGGGCCGCCCCATCGAGGTGGTGACCGATATGTCGAAGAGCCGCCGTCTTGGTTTCAGCGCGTACCAACCGACCGAGGATGCGTTCTTCGATCTGTTCAAACGGTTGCGCGCCGACCAGCTGATTCCCTGACCGGAAGCTTAAGCCTCTTCGGTTGAATCAATGAGGAGCGCGGCGTGGTACGCCTTGCGACCGTGCCGCGCCTCCTCCAAAACTTTCTGGCTCTCAGGACATCCCGGTTCTATAAGAACCTGCTCGAACAAGAAGAAAATGTGATCGCCCCCTTGTCGGCCTTGGCATCCATGCCGTGTGCGGACCCAGCCGCTTCGCCATGGTCGCGCCAACCTCGTCGAAACTGGCTGCAAAGGAACATGCACATGGACATGAATAACGATCTCGATCTTCTGCTTGAACGCACCCTAAAGGCCAGTCCGGCCCAACTCTGGCGCGCCTGGACGGAACCGGAGTTGCTGAAACAATGGTTTGCGCCTCTTCCGTATGGCGTGGTCAAAGCCGAGCTTGAGCTGGTGCCGGGCGGCGCGTTCAACGTGGTGATGAGTTCCCCGGAGGGCGAAGCTTTTCCGGAAAAACCGGGCTGCCTCCTTGTCGTGGAGCCGCCACAGCGCTTGGTCTGGACCGATGGCCTTGGCCCGCGGTTCCGGCCGAATGCGGAAGCCTTCATAACCGTAGACATCATGATGGAACCGGCCGCGGACGGCACGCGCTACCGCGCTCTTGTGCGCCATAAGAGCCCCGAGGATCGGGCAAGACACGAAGCCATGGGGTTCTTTCAAGGCTGGGGCACCAGCCTGACGCAGCTGGAGGCGCTGGCCGGGCAACTCTGACCTCGTAGTTCAAGAGCCGCTTTTTGAAAAAAGTGGCGCAAAAACTTTTGAAACTGCGCCCGTGGCAGCAAAACCCGCACGGCCCAGTTTAAAAAAGTGTTTCGCTTCTTTTTTTCAAAAAAGAAGCGCTTCCTCTCGTCCTTCTCCTTACTTCCCCGCTTCCAGCCGAAGCAAAATCTCAGCCCGCTGCAAATCCGTCTCGGTGGTGATTTTGAAGTTTTCCTCCGAGCCGGCGACCATTTCCACCGTGAGCCCCGCTTTCTCCGCGACCATCGCATCGTCGGTCAGTTCGAGTCCGGCCTGCTCCGTCACCGCGTTTCGATGCGCGGCGAGGATCGCGGCGTAATCGAAACCCTGCGGCGTCTGCGCCCGCCACAGATTGCGGCGATCCACCGTCTCGGTGATCGCCCCATCCGTGACACGCTTCAGCGTATCGGCCAGCGGCACGCCGGCGATGGCCGCCGGCACGCGTTCGAGCGCCGCCAGCACCGCGGCAATTGTCTCCATCGCCACGAACGGCCGCACCGCGTCATGGATCAGCACATTCTGGGGCCGCAGATCGGCAATTCCCTCCAAGCCGAGGCGCACCGAATCCTGCCTTGTGGCGCCGCCATGCAAGGCCGGGCGCAGCCCTAGCCCGGCGGTTGCCGCATCATAAAGTGCCTGGTCGTCGGGATGGATCAGCACCTGGATCGCATCGATGCCGGGATGACGCTTCAGGCGCAGGATGGTGTGGCGCAGGATCGGCATGCCGGCCAGCTCGCGGTACTGCTTGGGCAGCGGCCCACCGAAACGATGCCCGCGCCCCGCCGCCACGATCAACCCGATATTCATGCGCCACCCCAAAGAAGATTCCGCCCCGCATAAGCATGGCGGGGCGGAAGGTTCAACCGGCGAGGCTTAAGGAAGGAAGGCTTCTTTTTGTGGGGCTTGTTGGGAATCATCGTGAATTGATGATGGCTGCGACGAGATGGATCATGGCGCTAAAGGCCTGATCCGTCTTGTCTGAGCGCATGGCGATGCGTTTGAACTCCTTGAGTTTGCAGAAGAAGTTTTCGAT
>DATJHR010000023.1:0-6452 GCA_035493735.1 Acidocella sp. | reverse complement strand
CCTGACCGGCACGCATATCGGTTGCGACACCAGCCAATGCGGCGCCTGTGTGATCAGCCTCGACGGCAAATCCGTGAAATCCTGTACGATGCTGGCGGTGCAGGCCGAGGGCGCCCATGTCACCACCATCGAGGGGCTGGCTGCGGCTGATGGCGCGCTGCAGCCCAAGCTACATCCAATGCAGGAGATGTTTCGCGAGCATCACGCGCTGCAATGCGGCTTCTGCACGCCCGGCATGGTGATGAGCGCGATCGATCTGGTGCAGAGCCATCCCGAGGGCCTCACCGAGGCGCAAATCCGCCACGGGCTGGAGGGCAATCTGTGTCGCTGCACCGGCTATCACAACATCGTCAAAGCCGTCGCCGCGGCGTGGCCGCTGATGCACGGCCAGACCGCGATACAGGCGGCGGAATAAGGAAGGAGGGAGGCATGTATAACTTCGACTATGTCAAACCCCGTACCCTCGCCGAGGCGGCAAAACTCCTGGCTGGGGACATGGAGGCCAAGGCGCTGGCCGGCGGCCAGACCTTCATACCGGTGCTCAAGCAGCGGCTGAACAAGCCCTCGGTGGTGGTCGACCTGGCGGGGCTGAACCTCGCCTTCATCAAGCGCGTGGGCGAGGGCCTTGAGATCGGCGCGATGACGACGCATGCCGAGATCGCCGCGTCGCCGGAGGTGAAACAGGCCTGTCCGGCCCTGGCCGAGCTTGCCGGCAATATCGGCGACCGGCAGGTGCGCTCTCGCGGCACCATTGGCGGCTCGCTTGCCAATAACGATCCCGCCTCCTGCTATCCGGCCGCCGTGCTGGCGCTTGATGCGACGGTCCGCACCGACCGGCGCGACATCCCGGCGGCGGAGTTTTTCCAGGGCTTGTTCACCACCGCGCTGGAGCCGGGCGAGATCATCACCGCGGTGATTTTTCCGGCGCCTGAGCGCGCCGCCTACGTCAAGTTCGCCAACCCGGCGTCGCGCTATGCCATGGTCGGCGTGTTCGTCGCCAAGACCGCCGGCGGCGCGCGGGTGGCGGTGACCGGGGCGGGGCAGGCCGGGGTGTTCCGGCACAGCGACATGGAGCAGGCGCTGGACAAGTCCTTTACGCCCGAGGCGCTGGAAAGCGTCGCCACGGAGGAAGAGATGATGAACGCCGACATCCATGGCAGTGCCGCCTACCGGGCGCATCTGGTGGGGGTGATTGCCCGCCGCGCCGTGAAGGCGGCCTTGGGGTGAAGGCAAGGAAGGAAGGGCTTCTTTTTTGAAAAAAAGAAGCAAAAAACTTTTTCGAAACTGGGCCTGTGGCGCCGAAACCAGCGCGGCCCAGTTTCAAGAAGTTTTTCGCCGCTTTTTCCAAAAAGCGGCCACTTTCTTACTTATCAGCTCGCGAACGGATCCTGAACCAGGATCGTATCGTCGCGTTCCGGGCTGGTGGACAGCAGGGTTACCGGCGCTTCCACCAGCTCCTCGATCCGCTTCACATATTTGATCGCCGCCGCCGGCAGTTCCGCCCAGGAGCGGGCGCCGCGGGTGGAGCTTTCCCAGCCTTCCAGCTCTTCATAGATCGGCGTGGCTGCCGCCTGCGCGGCCATGCCGGCGGGCAGGTGCTTATGGGCCTTGCCGTCGATCATGTAGCCGGTGCCGATTTTCAGCGTCTTGAAGCCGTCCAGCACGTCGAGCTTGGTGAGCGCCAGGCCGTTGACGCCGCCAACCTTCACCGCCTGGCGCACCAGCGCGGCGTCGAACCAGCCGCAGCGGCGCTTGCGCCCGGTGACGGTGCCGAATTCATGGCCGCGCTCGCCGAGCAGGGTGCCGGTTTCGTCATGCAGTTCGGTCGGGAACGGGCCGGCGCCGACGCGCGTGCAGTAGGCTTTGGCGATGCCGAGCACGCGGCCCACTGCATCCGGCCCCATGCCGCTTCCCGAGGCGGCGGTGCCTGCCACGGTGTTGGATGAGGTCACGAACGGATAGGTGCCATGATCGACATCCAGCATCACCGCCTGCGCGCCCTCGAACAGGATGCGCTCGCCCTTCAGCCGCGCTTCCGCCAGGCGTTCCCACACCGGCTCGGCATAGGGCAGGATCTTCGGCGCCAGCTCCAGCAGGCTGTTCAGCAGTTGGGCCTTGTCGAAGGTCGGCGCGCCGAGCCCTGCCAGCAGGGTGTTATGGTGCAGCAGCAGCTCGTCGAGCTTGGCCGAGAGCGTCTCCGGCTCGGCGAGGTCGCAGACGCGGATGGCGCGGCGCGCCACCTTGTCTTCATAGGCCGGGCCGATGCCGCGCCCGGTGGTGCCAATCTTGCGGCTGCCACGCGCCGTTTCGCGCGCGGAATCAAGCGCCACGTGGAGCGGCAGGATCAGCGGCGCGTTGTCCGCGATGCGCAGGGTGGCCGGGGTGACGGGCAGGCCCTGGGCGGTGACCCGCCCGATCTCGGCGAGCAAAGCGAAGGGGTCGACGACCACGCCATTGCCGATCACGCCGAGCTTGCCGCGCACCAGGCCCGAGGGCAGCAGGGAGAGCTTGTAGGTCTGATTGCCGACGACCAGCGTATGGCCGGCATTATGCCCGCCCTGGAAGCGCACCACGATATCGGCCCGGCTGGCGAGCCAGTCCACCACCTTGCCCTTGCCCTCGTCGCCCCATTGCGCGCCGATGATGGTAACGTTGGTCATCTTTTGTCCTTGGTTTGCAGCGTGATTACGTCAGGTTGATTTAGACAGAGAGGAAGAAAGTGGCCGCTTTTTGAAAAAAGCGGCGCAAAAACTTTCGCGAATTTGAGCCCGTGGCAGCGAAACCAGCGCGGCCCAAACTAGCAAAGTTTTTTTGCTACTTTTTGTTCACAAAAAGTAGTCTTCCTTATTTTCATACTGAAAGCGGGCAGACCGCCCCGTTTTCAAAAACGTGCGAGCAGCCAAGCCGCGCCGCCTCGTCGCGCGGCGCCGGATGCGGCGCCAACCCCGCCACGGTCGCGTAGTTTTGCGCCCGGCATGCCGCGCCGGCCGCCGCCGGCGTGCCATAGGGGAGATAAAGGCGAGGGCGCAGCTGCTGCGGGGGGGCGACGCGCACGATCGTGTCCGGATACAAAGTGATGCCGGTCGCCGGCTCGGTGTCGCCGCACAGATAGCGCCCGCCGCGGCCAAGTTCGGCCTGCTCACCGAGGGCGAACAGCGTCATGCTCAGGCCGGTATGATACTGGTAGCCGCGGAATTCCACAGGGTCGACCGTGATCTGCAGGTCCGGCTGGCGCTGGCGCAGCACGTCCACGGTCTGGGCAATCCGCCGCGCCTGGCCTTTGGCGGCTTCCGGCAGGTCGATGGCCAGCAAAGCGGGGATGGCGCGCGCGCTGGCCCCCGTGGCCTGCAACAGCTCCAGGAACTGGCGCGTGAGCGGGCTGGCGACTTCGGTGACCGCCACCGCATCCTTACGGTCCAGGGCGCGCGCCAGATGCCGGCGGTCGGAGTCCGCCACCGTATCCAGCAGATGCGTCACCAGGCGCGGCGCGGTGAGATCGACGCTGATGCCGGAAATGCCGATCTCCTTGAGGGCCGCCACGGCTGTGAGAATGATCTCGGCATCGGCCTCGGCGGTGTCGGGGCCGATCAGCTCGATGCCGGCCTGGGAAATCTGCCGCTCCGGCTGGAGATGGCTGCCGCGCACGCGCAGGCACTGGCCGGAATAGGTGAGGCGCAGCGGCCGCGGCGCGTTGGCCAGGCGGGTGGTGGCGAGGCGGGCGATCTGCGGGGTGATGTCGGCACGCACGCCCATCATGCGCTGGCTGTCCGGGTCCATGAGCCGGAAGGTCTGCTCGGCGGTGGCGGCGCCGGACCCGGCAAACAGGCTGTCCTCGAACTCGATCAGCGGGGCGGCGACGCGCTGATAGCCGTGCGCGGCGAAGCAATCCATGATTGCTCCGACGGAACGGGCTTCCAGCTCGGCCTCTGGCGGCAGCACGTCGCGCAGGCCGGCGGGCAGAAGGGCAGGGTGGGTGAGCGGTGTTTCGTTCATGTGACCCAATCTCTGTGGCGCGGCGCTATAGCATTGCTACGTCTCAGGTCCAATTGCACCCGTTTCGGTTCCGTACTAAACGAGCGGTATTGCAACCTTAAAGGGGGCCCGGCGCCAGTGCTGTTCAACAGCAAGCTGTTCGTGCTGGCGTTCCTGCCCCTGGCCTTGGGCGGCTTTTATGCCTTGGGGCAATGCGGGCGGCGGGCGGCGAAGCTCTGGCTTCTGGCCTGCAGCCTGGTCTTTTATGCCTGGGGGAACCCGCCTTTTGTGCTCCTGCTGCTGGCTTCGATCGGTGGCAATTTCTTAGCGGCGCGGCGGCTGGAGCGGGCCGCCGGGCGGGGCTGGCTGGTGGTGGGGCTGGCGGGTAATCTTTTGCTCCTCGGCTTTTTCAAATATGGGCGGTTTTTCGCGGCGCCCCTGTTTTCCGTGCCGTTCGGCGGCTTTGCGGTCCCGTTGGGGATCAGTTTTTTCACCTTTCAGCAGGTGATGTTTCTGGTGGACCTATACCGCCGCGAGATCAAGCTGCCCGCTTTTCTCGATTACGCCTGTTTCATCGCCTTCTTCCCCCATCTGATTTCCGGGCCGATCGTGCGGCCCGGCCACATCCTGCCGCAATTGGCCGCTCTGGCGCCGCGCTGGAATGGCGCGGCAAGGCTGGCCGAGGGGGCGGAAATATTCCTGCTGGGGCTGACCAAGAAGCTGCTGTTGGCGGACAGCCTTGCGCGCTTCGCCGATCCCGGTTTCGCCGCCGCCGGCCGGCATTACCCGCTCACCTTCATCGAGGCCTGGGTGGCGTTGCTGGCCTATGGCGCGCAGATTTATTTCGACTTCTCCGGCTATTGCGACATGGCGGTCGGCCTCGCGCGGCTGTTCGGCATCGCCTTCCCGCAAAATTTCAACCGGCCCTATCGGGCGACGAGTGTCAGCGATTTCTGGCGGCGCTGGAACATCACGCTGAGCGCCTTCCTGCGCGACTATCTGTATATCCCGCTCGGCGGCAACCGGCGGGGCGAGGTGCGGCGGGTGGTGAATCTCATGATCACCATGCTGCTGGGCGGGCTGTGGCATGGCGCGGCCTGGCGGTTCCTGCTCTGGGGCGGGCTGCACGGGCTGTTCCTGGTGATCCATGGGTTTTGGGAAAGGCTGGGCTGGCGGCTGCCCAAACCCCTCGCCTGGGGTCTTACGCTGCTTTGCGTCATCCTCGCCTGGGTGCCATTCCGCGCGCCGGGATGGGGCGCGGCGATGGATTTTTATGCCGGGCTGTGCGGGGCGCATGGCCTCGCACTGCCGGCCTTCTATGCCGCGCTGCTGCCGCCCGCTTTCGCCAGGCTCGTGCAGATCGTGCCGGTGCTGCCCTGGCTGGGTGATGCGCGCACGGTGAGCCTGGCGCAGGCCGGCCTGCTGCTGGCGCTCGGCTGGTTCGTGGCGCTGGCCGTGCCGGAGCTGGGCGTGCCGGGCCGGCGGCCGGGCCGGAGCGTCGCGCTGGTGGCGGGGTTCGGCTTCTGCCTGCAGGCGCTGTTCTTCGCGCCCGCCGCCGTGCCGTTCCTGTATTTCCAGTTCTAACGTGCAGGGTAAAGAAAGCGGCCGCTTTTTGAAAAAAGCGGCGCAAAAACTTTTGCTCGCCTGGGCCAGTGGCGTTGGAGCCAGCACGGCCCAGATTAATTCCCCTTGGCTTGCCTAGATGCGCCGCCTCCTCGCCTGTTCAGCGCTTTCGGTCCTGCTTTACGTCCTGGCCTTTGCGTTTTGGCTCGACCAGCCGCTCTCGCTCGGGCTGATGCACAGGGAAATGCTGCAGAAGACCGAGCGGCTGGCCACCCTGCCATCGCCGAAACTTCTGGTCCTGGCGGGGTCTAACGCCACATATTCGCATTCCTGCGTGGTGATCGGGGCGATGCTGGCCATGCCGTGCGAGAATGGCGGCATGGCGGTCGGCATCGGGCTCGACGAGATGTTCCGCCGCGACGCGCCGTTTCTGCGCCGGGGCGATGTGGTCTATCTGCCGATGGAACTGGCGCAATACGTCGCCACCCGCCGCCAATATGATGCCGGCGCGGATGGTTTTCTGCTCCTGCGCCACGACCGCGCTTTGCTCGCGCAATTGCCGCCGGACCGGATACTGGGCGCCCTGTTCTGCTGCACGCTGGCCGATGCGCTGGATGCGCTCGCGGAAATGGCGCTGGCGCGGCACGGCGTCTCGCCCCAGGCTTTGCTGGCGCGCGAATATGATGCCGAGGGCGACCGGATCGACAACGCTCTGCCCGGCGCCATGCCGGCTCTGCTGCGTCACCCGCCCCGTGCTGTGCCGCCGGTGCGAGCCATCACGCAGGGCTATGGCGCGGCGCTGATCGCCCGTTTCGTCGCGCAAGAGGCGGCGCGCGGGGTGATCGTGATCGGCGGGCTGCCGACGGATTTTTCCAGCCTGGCGCTGAGTGAGGGCGTGGTCCAGGCCGTCGCCGGCA
>DATJHR010000022.1:0-7998 GCA_035493735.1 Acidocella sp. | reverse complement strand
GATGAGTTCGAAATTGGCCATGTTTACGCTCCTATAAATGACAAAAGCCGGCCTCCAGGGGTGCCGGCGCGGGCGGTGTAGCGGATTTGCGGGGAGAATCCAAGGGGAGGGAAGGGAAGCGAAGAAGAAGGCTTCTTTTTTGAAAAAAAGAAGCAAAAAACTTTTTTAAACTGGGCCGTGCTGGTTTCACGGCCACCGGCCCAGTTTCGAAAAAGTTTTTGCGCCGCTTTTTTCAAAAAGCGGCCACTTACTTACCCTTGCTAAAGCAGCACCAGATCATCCCGATGAATCACCTCATCCCGCCCGCGGAAGCCGAGCAAGGTTTCGATGTCCTCTGAGCGATGGCCGGCCAGGATGGCGGCATCGGCGCTGGAATAGGCGACGAGGCCGCGCGCGAGGCGGGTGCCGGTGGAAGCGAGCACGTCCACCGCATCGCCGCGCTCGAAATGACCGGAGACGGCGGTGATGCCGGCGGGCAGCAGCGACGAGCCGCGGGCCAAGGCGCGGGCGGCGCCGTCATCGATAGTGAGGGCGCCTTGCGGGGCGAGATGCCCGGCGATCCAGTTTTTGCGTGCGCTGCGGCCCTCCGGGGCGGGCAGGAACCAGGTGCACAGGGCCCCGGCCTCGATGGCGGCCAGCGGGTTGGGGCGGTGGCCGAGCGCGATGGCCATGGCCACACCGGATTGGGTGGCGATGCGGGCGGCCACCAGCTTGGTGCGCATGCCGCCGGAGGAATAGCCGGGCGGAGGCTCGCCGCCCATGGCGTCGATCTCCGGGGTGATGGCGGCGACCACCGGAATATGTTCGGCGGCGGGATTGGAGCGGGGATCGGCGGTGTAGAGGCCGTCAATGTCTGACAGCAAGACGAGAATGTCGGCTTGCACCATCTCCGCGACGCGCGCGGCCAGGCGGTCATTGTCGCCGAAGCGGATTTCCGCGGTGGCGACGGAATCGTTCTCGTTGATCACCGGAATGCAGCCCAGGCCCAGCAGCGTGGAGAGGGTGGCGCGGGCATTGAGGTAGCGGCGGCGGTCTTCCGTGTCTTCGAGCGTGATCAGCAGCTGCGCGGCGGTGAGGTTTTTGGCCGAGAGCGCATCTGACCAGGCCTGGGCGAGGCGGATCTGGCCGACGGCGGCGGCGGCCTGTTTTTCCTCAAGCCGGAGTTTTGGCGCCGTGAGCTGCAGTTTCTGGCGCGCAAGAGAGATGGCGCCGGAGGAGACGACGATGACCTGCACGCCGCGCGCGGCCAAAGCGACAATATCGGCGGCGATGCCGGCCAGCCACGTTTCGCGCGGGGCGGCGGTGGCGGGATCGACGATGAGCGCACTGCCGATTTTCACCACCACCCGGCGCGCCGTGGCGAGCGAGGGGGTCATGTCTTGCGGGACTCGGTGATGATGTTTTGCAGCGCGCGCAAAACTTCGGGCACGCCCTGACCGGACACGCCGGACGCGACCATCACGGTGGCGCCGGAGGCTTTGGCGAGGGCGGAGCGGCGGGCGGAGAGTTCGCGCGGGGTCATGGCGTCCGCCTTGTTGAGCACGATGATCTCCGGCTTGTCCACCAGACCGCCGCCATATTCGGCGAGTTCGTGGCGCACCGTGCGCCAGGCATCGACCACATTGCCGGCGGCGCCATCGACGAGGTGCAGCAGCACGGCGCAGCGCTCGACATGGCCGAGAAACCGGTCGCCGAGGCCCGTGCCCTCATGCGCGCCCTCGATCAGGCCGGGAATGTCGGCAAGGACGAATTCCTCGGACATTGAGAGGCGCACGACGCCCAGTTGGGGGTGCAGGGTGGTGAAGGGGTAGTCGGCGATTTTCGGGTTGGCGCCGGAAACCGCCTTCAGGAAGGTGGATTTGCCGGCATTGGGCAGGCCGACCAGCCCGGCATCGGCGATGAGTTTCAGGCGCAGCCAGACCCAGCGTTCCTCACCGGGCCAGCCTTTGTCGGAGCGGCGCGGGGCGCGGTTGGTGGAGGTTTTGTAGCGGGCATTGCCGAAGCCGCCATCGCCGCCGCGCAGCAGTACGATGCGGCTGCCGGGCTTGTCGAGGTCGGCGAGCATGGTTTCCCGGTCGTCATCGAAAATCTGCGTGCCGATGGGCACCTTGATGAGCAAAGTCGGGGCGGCGGCGCCGGTGCGGTCCGAGCCGGAGCCATTGTTGCCTTTTTTGGCGCGGAAATGCTGGGTGTAGCGAAAATCGATGAGGGTGTTGAGATTCTCGACCGCCTCGAACACGATATCGCCGCCGCGGCCGCCATCGCCGCCGTCGGGCCCACCGAAGGCGACGAATTTTTCGCGCCGGAAGGCGGTGACGCCGTCGCCGCCATCGCCGGATTTAAGGTAGATCTTCGCCTGGTCGAGAAATTTCATTTTCGGTTCAGCCCAATAAAAAAGGCCGGCGGGCGCCGGCCTTTTTCTGCATGGTAGGAGGCCAGCTTACTCGGCGGCAAGCTTGACCGGGGTCACCGAGACGTGAACCCGGTCGTCGGCTTTGCGTTCAAACAATACCTTGCCTTCGGTCAGCGCGAAGAGGGTGTGGTCGCGGCCGACGCCGACATTCTGGCCGGGCTTCACCTTGGTGCCGCGCTGGCGGATGATGATGTTGCCGGCCACGACATCCTGGCCGCCGGACTTCTTCACGCCGAGGCGGCGGCCCGCGGTATCGCGACCGTTACGGGAAGAACCGCCTGCTTTCTTATGTGCCATGTGAGGGTGCTCCTAAACTTCAGGCCGCGTTGATGGCGGAGACGCGCAGCACGGTGACGCACTGGCGGTGGCCGTTCTTGCGGCGGCTGTTCTGCCGGCGACGCTTCTTGAAGATGATGACCTTTTCCAGACGGTCCTGCGCAATCACCGTAGCGGTGACCGAGGCGCCGGCCACGACCGGGGCGCCAAGCTTCAGGCTGCCTTCGCCGCCAACGGCGAGCACATCCGTGAAGGTGACGGTGCTGCCGGCTTCCGCCTCCAGCTTCTCAACCTTCAGTACCGCGTCAGGCGTGACACGATATTGTTTGCCGCCGGTGCGGATGACTGCGAACATGGGTTTCAATCCAATCTGGTGTCGTCATAAAGAATGGACGCGGCAAGGCAGGGCCTCGCCGCGAGCGAGCGGATTATAACGGGACGGCGACGAGTGTCAATGGATTTTGCACGGTTTATCGACGCCCAGGCAGTTGCGGGGCGCGCGGCAGCCCCGTATAAGCCGCCGGCGGGATGAGACGGATGGCCCGGCGGGCGGCAGGTGATGCCGCAAGCGGGGAAGCCGGCTCCTGGAGAGGTGCCAGAGTGGCCGATTGGGGCAGTCTCGAAAACTGTTGTGGGTGCAAGCCTACCGTGGGTTCGAATCCCACCCTCTCCGCCATTAAAGTGCAGCGTCGTGTAGCGTGCCGAACGAGGCCGAAGCGTCGATCGGCGCTGGCTGTCGGCTGCTGGCGGCACGCCCCGGAACATGGCGCGCCTCATCCTTACCGGTCGGAGCGCAAGGCCGTTACTGCGAAACCGGTCGTCCGTTCATTTTTGCAGTCCCGCGGGGTGATTGCCTCCTGTGGGGAGCATCCGCGCATAGCGAGCTGGTGGCGCGCCCGCATGGCGCGCGAAGGCGACACTGAAGGTGCTGGCCGAACTGTAGCCCACGCGTTCGGCAACCTGATCTATGCCAAGGTCGTGCTCGCGCAGCAATCGCTTCGCCAGCGCCATGCGCCAAGCCAGTAGATATTCCATCGGCGGCAGGCCCACGGTGCGACCGAAACGTGCAAAGAAGGCCGAGCGTGACAGAGCCGCTTCGGCCGCAAGTTCTGCCACGGTCCAGGGATATTCGGGCCGCGCATGGAGGGCGCACAGCGCGGCTGCCAAGCGATCATCGGCAAGGCCACGGGCCAAGCCCGGCACAGACGTGGTCTCCGTGCCGCTGCATCGCAACGCTTCGATCAGCAGCACCTCCAGCAGCCGCGCGAGCACGAGTTCACGAGCCGGACGCCGCGCGCGGGTTTCGTCGCCGACCAGCTGCATGAGGATCGCGAGCCGGGGCTCGCGCGCGAGAACCACCTGCGGCAGGAGCGGTACGAGCAGTGCCGCGTCGGGCGAACCAAAGCTGCAGTGGCCGATCCACATCCGGAGTTCGGCGAGCCCGTCTTCGCGGCCGACACGAAAGCAGCCCTCACGGACCTCGATCGGTCTCATCGTCACGCCAGCTGGTGGCGCGTTCAGGCTTTCGTTGATGAGGTCGTGCATGGCTGGCACCAGCAGGAAATCGCCGGCCTGCAACGTCATGGATGGTTGCCCGTTGACCGAAACCCGGCAGCGCCCCTCCAGCACCGCGCAGTAGAATGGCTCGGCGGTCGTTTCGCGATGGATCCTCCAGGAGCCGGCGCACTCCACCAGCTTGGAGAAGCGCGCGGTTGGCTCGAGCAGCATTACAACCTCGGCGAGCGGATCAATGGTCATTGCAGGACCTTCGCCAAAGAATTACGTATTCTGAGCGATACCAAGTCCTGCGCATGCAATCTACCTTCGGGGCAGCCCAACGCTTCTAGGAGTTGCCCATGCCCACGATCCTCATTACCGGCTGCTCGTCTGGCTTCGGCCTGGAGACCGCGCGACGATTTCTCGATCGCGATTGGGATGTCGTGGCGACCATGCGGGCGCCTCGTGCCGGGCTGCTGCCCGATTCAGCTCGGCTGCGCATCCTGCCGCTCGACGTCACCAATCCCGATAGCATTGCCACGGCCATCGCGGAGGCCGGTACAATCGACGTTCTGGTCAACAATGCCGGCTTCGGCGCGCCGGCGCCACTCGAGCTGACCGCGCCTGAGACGGCGCGTTCTTTGTTCGAGACCAACACGCTGGGTACGCTGGCGATGGTCCTGGCGGTGCTTCCCGCGGTCCGCAAGCGCCGGGCAGGCGTCATCATCAACGTCAGCTCGAGTGTGACACTCAAGCCGCTGCCTCTCCTCGGCGTGTACCGGGCGAGCAAGGCGGCGGTTAACGCCTTCACCGAATCGCTCGCGGTGGAAATGGCGCCGTTCGGCGTGCGCGTTCACCTCGTCCTGCCGGGTCGTTCGCCCGAGACGCGATTCGGCGAGACTGCGCGGCCGCATCTGCGCGGCCTTGATCATCCCGACTATGCACCGATGATTGAGCGCTTCGTGGCGCGAGTCCAGGATCGCTCCGCCCCGGTGACCCATGCGCTGGACGTGGCCGAAGCGATCTGGCAGGCCGCAACCGATCCGTCCGCACCGCTACGCATTCCCGCCGGCGCCGATGCGGAAGCATGGATGGCGGAGGCAGGCTGATCGCCCGCCGGCGCGTCGCGCGACGAAGGCCGCAACCAAAGCGCGGCATCGTGACAGCGGCGTAGAGCTTGGGCCCGCTGGCGCAGGCATGCATGTTGACAGGATTGGTGCTGCCGCAAAGCTTGTCTGTGACCTCGTGGATCGGTGGCGCATCCCTATCCGTGGGCAGGCGAGTTTATTGCGGTATTGCTGGAATTTATCATGCACGTTCCAAGGCATCGAGCATGGTGCGAGCATGCCAGATTGAGCGGAACCATGCTTCATTGGAGGGATCGAGACTCGCCAGGAGGTAAGGAGCGAGCGATCTCGTGGTCATTTTTTGAATCGCTGAATGAGGCGTCGGCCTGAAAGATGTGCGCCTAATGACTACATCTTGGGCGTTATGCATAAAATACTTCTATTCAGCGATCGTTGGCTGTGTTTTTCTAACGTTTTCTGGCTCGGCAAGCATTGCCGGTCTCCGTAACCTCACCTACCGTGACAACACGCACTGAATTGATGGAGGACTTCATCAAGACCCCGACAGTTGCCTGGTTCTGCACGGGAAGAAACGATCGCGACTCTCATTCGAACGGGTGACATAATTCACTAACTAACATTTCTTCGATCTGAGGTTTTTATGCTTGCACTGACACGCCGTACCCTTCTCAAAGGCGCTGCAGCCTCGCCGGCGATGGCGCTGGCCGCCCCGCGTATCGCCCGTGCTGCCACCACCGAAGTCAACTTCGTAGAGGCCGTGCACAACCTTGGTTATATTGACCTCTATGTCGGCCAAGCCGCCGGCTATTTTGAACAAGAAGGCATCCACCTCAACGTTTCCGCAGCCGGTGGTGATACCCAGGCCTTTGCAGCCGTGCTGAGCCGGTCGGCGATGTTCGGCATCGGTGATCCAACCATGGCCGTGATCTCCGCGGAGGCCGGAGGTCCGGGCAAGGTTGTCGGCAGCGTGGTGCAGCGTGCGCAATATTTCGGCGTTTCCAAAACCATTGGCCGCATTACGAACCCGAAGCAGTTCAAGGGGCTCACCCTTGTTACCTCTCCCGATCCCAACACCAATTACAGCGTGACCAAACGGCTGCTGAATCAGAATGGACTCGTCATTGGTCGGGACGTGAAAATCCTCCAGGTCAATCCGGGCACGGAAATCGCCGCGATGCTGGCCGGACAGGCGGATGTGGCGATCGCCTACCAGCCTGGGGTCGCCGAGGCGCAGGCACAGGGTGCGAAAATCGTTTTCGATTTCGCCAACGCCATTGGCCCGTTCTGCAATACCGGCATCATGGTCCTTCCAGAGACCATCAGCCATTCACCCCGCACCATACAAGCGCTGTGTAACGGTTTCCAACGCGCCATGCGGCGCGTCTATGCCGACCCCGCCTATGCCAAATCCATAGCCCGCAAGGAATTTCCCGAACTTCCTGGTAGCGTCGTCGACCGGGCGATCGACGCGGAACTGCAATACAGAATTCCCTCGCAATCCGTCGTCGTCGACCGCACCCAGTGGGAAAATCTGCTGCAGATGCAGATCTATCTGAAAAACATCAAGGGGACGACGACCTTCGCGCAAATCGTCGACAACAGCTTCGCAGAAAAGGCGGTAGCCTGATTTGACGACTGCTCACGCAGGAGCCCTTCGCGACCTGGAACAGGATGTTCTGATCCAGGTCAATGGTCTCGGCAAAGTCTTCGATGTCGATGACGGCACAACCATGGAGATCATTCGCTCCATATCCTTCAGCCTGGGTCGCGGTGAAATCGTCAGCATCGTCGGTCCGTCCGGCTGCGGCAAAACCACCTTGCTCAATCTGCTCTGCGGCCTCCTGCCTCCGAGCCGCGGATCGGTGCTTTGGCACGGGCAGCCGCTGGACGGCGCGCCTTCGCGCGTCGGCTATATGCTGCAGAAAGACCTTTTGCTGCCATGGCGGACGGCGATTCAAAACGTCATGCTCGGCCTGCAGGTCAAAGGCATTCCAAAAGCGGAGCGTCGGGATCGTGCGTTCGCGTTGCTCGAGCAACTGGGGCTTGGCAAATTTGCCGACCATTATCCCTCGACCCTGTCGGGCGGCATGCGCCAACGCGTGGCGCTCGCCCGCACGATGGCGCCGGATCCTGAAGTGTTGTTGTTGGACGAGCCTTTTTCGGCCCTCGACTTTCAGACAAAACTCCTGATCGAGCGCGATACCAGCCGGTTGGTTCGCGGGCAAGGCCGCTCGTTGTTGCTCATTACCCATGACGTCGAGGAGGCCGTCGGCATCTCCGACCGTGTCATCGTTCTGTCGCAGCGTCCCTGCACCGTCATCACCGAGCACCGGATCACCCTGGCGGGTGACCGCAGCGACATGGTGCTCATGAGGGAGGCGGACGGGTTCGGCCGCTATGTGCGGCAGATCTGGGCAGAACTCGATATCCATTAGGAGTTTCATCAATGGCCAACCCGGAAATAGCGATCGGCGGCCCACCGCCAACCGCTGACAGGACGCCGCGCAAGCCGGCACGAAGCGGTAGGCGCCGCCGGTCGCGCCTGGTCGTGCTTGGCTGCCAGATCGCATTGGTCTTCGTACTTCTGGGGCTGTGGCAACTTGCCGTCGACCATGGCCTGGTCAGCGCCTTTCTCTATGGCTCGCCGGCCACGATATTCGCCGGGCTGATGACCACGGTGAACGATGGCACGATCTGGAACGACACATGGCTTACCGGGTCGGA
>DATJHR010000021.1:0-4858 GCA_035493735.1 Acidocella sp. | reverse complement strand
CAAGGCGGCGTGATGGTGAACGTGACTCTGTGCTTCTCCGCCGCCCAGGCGCTGCTCGCGGCCAAGGCCGGCGCCGCCTTCATTTCGCCGTTCGTCGGCCGGCTCGACGATATCGGCCAGAACGGCATGGATCTGATCTCTGACATCACGCAGATCTACAATAATTACCCGGCGATCAGGACCGAGGTGCTGGTGGCCTCGATCCGCAACCCGATCCATCTGATCGAGGCGGCGAAAATGGGCGCCGATGTCGCGACCATCCCCCCTGCGGTGATTCGCCAGCTCTACAGCCACCCGCTCACCGACAAGGGCCTCGCCGCGTTCCTGGCGGACTGGGCGAAGACCGGGCAGAGCATTGCCTAAGATAGGAAGGCTTCTTTTTGTGAACAAAAAGAAGCAAAAAAACTTTATTTACTCTGGGCCATGGGCGTTGTCGGCGACGCAGTCTCAGGCCCAGCATAGCAAAAGTTTTTGCGCCGCTTTTTTCAAAAAGCGGCCGCTTTCTTACTTCCTATGAACGACCAAACCCTGGCGGGTGAGTTCCTTGGCTGGCTGAGCGGCGAACGCCGTGTGGCCGCCAAGACGGTCGAGACCTATGGCCGCGACATACTGGCCTTTCTGGCGTTCTGCCAGGCGCATATCGGCGCCGAGCCGGATGCGGCGGCTTTGGGCGGGTTGCGGGCGGCCGATATCCGCGCCTGGCTTGCGGCCGACGCGGCGGCGGGGACGGGCAATGCGACGCGCGCCCGGAAGCTCTCGGCGGTCAGGACATTTTATCGCTTTCTGCAAAAGCGACACGGGATCGAGACCACCGCGCTGGCGCTGGTCGGGCGGCCGCGCGCGAAGCGGCCTTTGCCGCGCGCCTTGAATCCTCGCGATGCGACGCAAATCGTTCAGGAGATCGGCGAAGCGACCGACATGGCGCAGACCCAGGCGCGCGATGAGGCGCTGATGTGCCTGCTCTATGGCGCCGGCCTGCGCATCAACGAGGCGCTCTCGCTCAATGTCGGTGACCTGCCGGCGGAAGATGACGCGCTGCGCGTGACCGGCAAAGGCAACAAGCAGCGCATCGTGCCGCTGCTGCCGGTGATCCGTGCCGCGCTCGCCGCCTGGCTGCGGTTGCACCCCAACCGCGTGCCGGATTCGCCGCTGTTTCTGGGCGTGCAGGGCAAGAGGCTGAATGCCGGGGTGGTGCAGAAAACCCTGCGCGACTTCCGGCGCTTGAACGGGTTGCCGGAGCATGCCACGCCGCACGCGCTGAGGCACTCCTTCGCCACGCATCTGCTGGAAGGGGGGGCGGATCTGCGGTCGATCCAGGAATTGCTCGGCCATGCCAGCCTTTCCACCACGCAGCGTTACACCGATGTTGAGACCGTGCGGCTGATGGAGGTTTGGCAGAAGGCCCATCCAAGGGCGGCGCGGCGGGAAGGGTGAACAAGAAAGGCTACTTTTTGTGAACAAAAAGTAGCAAAAAACTTTATTATGCCGGGTCATGGGCTGTGTCGGCGACAACGCCGCCCGTGGCCCAACATCAACAAAAAGTTTTGCGCCGCTTTTTTCAAAAAGCGGCTTCTTTCTTTCGTGCGCACGCAAATTGTCCATAATCGGGCTCGCATTGCCTTTTCATTCAAATGGGGCAAAAATATCCTGATGATACATATAGGGTTACTAATAATTCAGCCGGCTTTTGTTATGTCAGGGCTCCTGGTTGGCCTCCTCGTTGGTCTCACCGGGGTGGGCGGCGGCTCGCTGATGACACCGCTCCTCATGCTGGTGTTCGGCTTCCACCCCACCACGGCGGTTGGCACAGATCTGTTGTTCGCGGCCGCCACCAAGACCGTGGGAACGACGATCCATAGCGCCGGCAAATCGGTCGATTGGCGGATCGTCGGGCGGCTCGCCTGTGGCTCGGTGCCGGCGACGATTCTCTGCCTGGCCGGCATCGCTTATTTCGGTGTGGCCAGCAAAGGCGTGACTGATGCGATCTCGCTCACATTAGGCGCGGCGCTCCTGCTCAGCGCGGCGAGCCTGGTGTTCAAAAATCAGATCGTGGACTTTATCAGCCGCCGCTATCCCGCTTTCGGCACCGAGGCGTCGCATAAATACACGATCATTGTTGGTTTCATGCTCGGCATCCTGGTCTCACTCTCATCGGTGGGGGCAGGGGCGCTGGGCACCGTGGCGCTGATCATTCTCTACCCCCGTCTGCCGGTGGTCACCATCGTCGGGTCCGACATCGCCCATGCGGTGCCGCTGACCCTGCTGGCCGGGGTCGGCCATTGGTATCTCGGCACGGTGAATTTTCACCTTCTGGACTCGCTGCTTCTGGGGTCTATCCCCGGCATCATCGTCGGTAGCTACGCCGCCCGCTACGCGCCGAACACGGTCCTCAAGACGACGCTGGGGATTATTCTGGCGGTGGTCGGCAGCAAAATGCTGTTTGGGTGAGTTGGGCCGCCCCCGGCTACATAAGCGGGGCGGCGCGCAGCATAATCGAGGCTTTGACGCCGAAATGGTCGCTCGCCAGCAGCCCGGTTTGCGGATCCGGCCGATCGAAAACGGTCGACACGCCGGCCACCTGCCGCTCCTCCATGTCCGGTGACACCAGCAGCAGAATATGGTCGATGCAGGCCTCGCCGCAGGTCGCTGCCGGCGGCAGGCCGGCTAGGTGCCGGCAATCGACCAGGACTGTACTGGCGAGCTCCTCGGCGTCGGGCGCGGCGTTGAAATCGCCGCCGACGAGCTCAAGCGTAGCCTTCGGTGTTCCGGCCAGCTCTGTCATCACCGTTTCGAATTGCCGGCGGCGGAGCGCCTGGGCGTCGCGCAAATGGGTCAGGTGTAGGGAGACCGCGAGAACAATGCCCGCCGGATGGTCGATTGCGGCGAACAAGGCGGCGCGGTCCCCGTCCCTGGGGTCGCTCGGCAGCTCCACCGTCCAATCTTTAACGATCGGATAACGGGACAGCACGGCGAGTCCCGACGTGCTCATCGCTTCACTGCTCTCGCAAAGGCGGAGTTTCCTGCGGCCGTCCCACCGCGCTGTATGGAAGCCTGCCGCACCGGCAAGGGCGGCGGCGGTGTCGCAGCCAAGTTCGGGCGCGGCGAAGCATTCCTGCAGGAGCAGAATATCCGCATCCAGTCGGCGGATTTCCTCGGTCATCAGCCGAAGGCGCGCCCTATAGGCGCCGTCTCCCTTCCAGCTATTCAGCGTCACGACGACAAGAGATTCCGCCACAGGCCCAGACTCACAAAAGTTTTTTGCGCCGCTTTTTTTCAAAAAAGCGGCTGCTTTCTACCTACTAAAAACCCGCCTTGCGGCGGGTTTTTAAACGTTAGTGATGATGCTCCGGCGTCAGGCTGTCGACCATCGCCTGGGCGGAGATCAGCCGGTCCGAGGCCTCGCGATAGGCGTCGCGGTCGGACATGTTGACGGCGTCGAACGCGGCCTTGGCTTCGGTCAGAGCGGCTTGCGCCTTGGCCGGGTCGAGTTCGGACTGGCGGGTGATGGAATCCGCCAGCACCGCGCATTGCGTTTCGGTGATCTCGGCGAAGCCGCCGGAGACGAAGAAGCGGTCCGTGATCCGGTCGCCTTCATAGATATCCACCAGCCCGCCGCGCAGGCTGGTGATCATCTTCGAGTGGCCGGGCAGGATTCCGAGATTGCCCTCGGTGCCCGGGATCACGACCATATCGACGGCGCGCGCCAGCAGGAGCTTTTCCGGACCGATGATTTCCAGCGCGAGAGGCATGGTGGTTCCTTAAGCCTTCGCGGCCATGGCTTCGGCCTTCTTCAGCGCGTCCTCGATGGTGCCGACCATGTAGAAGGCGGCTTCCGGCAGATGGTCATACTCGCCGGCGACGATGCCCTTGAAGGAGCGGATCGTGTCCTCGAGCTTCACGAACACGCCCGGCGTGCCGGTGAACACCTCGGCGACGTGGAACGGCTGGCTCATGAAGCGCTGGATCTTGCGGGCGCGCGCAACCGTCAGCTTGTCTTCCTCCGAGAGCTCGTCCATGCCCAGGATGGCGATGATGTCCTGCAGCGACTTGTAAGTCTGCAGGATGCGCTGCACGTCGCGGGCGACCTGGTAGTGCTCCTCACCGACGATACGCGGGTCGAGAATGCGGCTGGTCGAGTCCAGCGGGTCGACCGCCGGATAGATGCCGAGCTCGGAGATTGCGCGGTTCAGGTTGGTGGTCGCGTCCAGGTGGGCGAACGAGGTCGCCGGCGCCGGGTCGGTCAAGTCGTCGGCCGGAACGTAGATGGCCTGCACCGAGGTGATCGAGCCGTTTTTGGTCGAGGTGATGCGTTCCTGCAGCGCGCCCATGTCGGTCGCCAGCGTCGGCTGATAGCCCACCGCCGACGGGATGCGGCCCAGCAGAGCCGACACTTCCGAGCCGGCCTGGGTAAAGCGGAAGATGTTGTCGATGAAGAACAGCACGTCCTGGTTCTCGACGTCGCGGAAGTACTCGGCGAGCGTCAGGCCGGTCAGCGCGACGCGGGCGCGGGCGCCCGGCGGCTCGTTCATCTGGCCGAACACCAGCGCCGCCTTGGAGCCCGGCTCGCCGACCTTGATGACGCCGGATTCGATGAATTCGTGATAGAGGTCGTTGCCCTCACGGGTGCGTTCGCCGACGCCGGCGAACACCGACACGCCGCCATGGCCCTTGGCGATGTTGTTGATCAGCTCCTGGATCAGCACAGTCTTGCCGACGCCGGCGCCGCCGAACAGGCCGACCTTGCCGCCGCGAGCGTAAGGCGCGAGCAGGTCGATGACCTTGATGCCGGTGACGAGGACCGAGGTCTCGGTCGCCTGGTCGATGAATTCCGGGGCCGCGCGATGGATCGGCGAGTGAT
>DATJHR010000020.1:0-32346 GCA_035493735.1 Acidocella sp. | reverse complement strand
CCTCAAGTTTCGTGAGAATGGCGTAGGCTGCCGCGATTCGCGCCTGCACCGGGTAATTTCGGTTCGCCAGCAGCACCAGCGCTACTTTTTGCGCTGGAATGAAGAGCACATAGGTCGCGAACCCGTTGGTCGAGCCGGTTTTGTTGATGAGCACATTTACCTGCGGGGGCAGCGGCGGCGTGAGTGGTAAGACGGAGTTTGCCCGTGACATGCCGGGCCCATTCGCCGCTTGCAATTGCGCCAAGGTGACCGGCAGGGGCAGTTGCTCCCAGGCCAGATCCTGCACCATCCCACCGGGAAGCCGGTCATAGCCCGTATGCGTCGCCAAGGCCGCGCGTTGCCAACCGGAACCGGTCTGCACCAGCCCCATATTGATCGCCAGAAAGCGCAGCATGTCGTCGGCACTGCTCCGCACGCCATAGGCTTCCTTGCCGAGGGGATCGAAATGCACCCGAATCGGCCGTCCATCTGCCCGGTAACCCTGGGCGTAATGCGGAATTTGGTCGGCCGGAATATCGATGAAGCTATGTTCAAGCCCAAGGGCGAGAAACATTTGTTGCTTCAGCAAGGAAGCATAATCGCCATGCAGACTATGCGCCGCGGCGAGCCCGAGCAGACCGATGCTGATATTATTGTAGGTCCGCATGGTGCCGGGGGGATAATACGGCGTCCAATGCAACAGATAGGCGTGCAGCGCCGCATCGGTACGAATATAGTCCGGCAGGCTCAGAGGCATACCGCCGGGCGTGAAGGTGCCAAGCTCCGTCAGGCTCACGTGGTCGAACGCGCTGCCTTGCAGGTCGGGCAGCGCCGTGCTCGTCATATCCGTCAGCGCCAGGTCTCGCTTTTGCGCGGCAT
Organism: Acidocella sp.; assembly: GCA_035493735.1. Taxonomy (GTDB): domain Bacteria; phylum Pseudomonadota; class Alphaproteobacteria; order Acetobacterales; family Acetobacteraceae; genus Acidocella. The sequence goes on along the minus strand of DATJHR010000020.1, from coordinate 31,488 downwards.
AGGCGGCCAGAGTGGCGGTGAAGGTTTTGCTGACGGAGCCGATCTCGAACAGGCTGTCCGCGTCCACCTTCTGCCGCGTAGCCAGTGAGGCCAGACCGAAATTGCCGACATAGCTTTGACCATCGGCTATGACGCCGACCGCCATGCCCGGAATGCCGTAGGCGGCCATAAGCCTGGGGATCACGTCCTGCACCGCGGCGGCGATTCGCGCAGATTCTGCCGCCGTCGCGTGGCCGCAGGGCCAGAGGATGAACCCGGCCGACAGCAACACCATGCCCAGAAAGCTTCGCATCAACCCTTGCTTGCCAAACGACTGCTCCAGACTAACGCCTTGCATAAGCGAATGAGGACTTATCGCAAGAGTCTTGGCTAGGTCTAGCTATGAACCGGCAGTTTCCAGTTCGCCTTCTCGTGGACAATGAACAGCAACCTGCCGTCCGGCGACCGAACCGCTTGGCTTGTGAAGTCTGCCGTGCCGGTTATTCCGCTGTACTTCCCGGTTCCACCTCGTCATCTCCTATATTTTTGGTTGATCGGAATTCATGGATAGAAGTTCGTTATCCAGATGGCTTAGCCGCCCCTCCCAAGACGCGTGCTCCTCGCTGAGCGCGGTGTGGTAGGCTCGTGCGACCGCACGGCTCCCGCCGCGCCTTTATCTCGCTTGCGTCAATCGATTTTCGAAACGGCTATTGTGCCGTTGGAGCGGCCATGCCTGTTATGTCTTTTGGCACCGGCTTGAGGTTGGCGGCGAGCATCTTGTAGCGCCAGTTCGCCCCCTCGCGGGTTAGCAATAGCGCAGCGTAGCCGCCGATTTCTTTGCCGGCACTGGCTCCAGTACCTTGTATTTCATACTTCACGACCGCTAGAACGTCGTTGCCCTCGGGATGCGCGTCGATAACTTCGATCCTCTCCTTCGTCCATCCAGCCTTTTGGCGCCCCGTGAGCGCCTTTGTCATCTCCTGATGGTCTGTCAGCATGGTGCCGCCGGGTGTCAAATAGACGCCGTTCGAGGTGAAGAGCGCGGCGATGTCGGCGGGCTTGGCCGCGTTATAAGCATCAGAAAACGCCTGACTGATTTGCGCTGCGGCTTGTTGAGCATCTGCCTCAGAGACCGTCTGTTGCGCGAAAGCCGGTAACGCCACAAGACTCACCAGAGCGGTGGCGGCTGCAATCCGGATAAACATTTTGTTCCTCCGTCAAGGTCCCATTGATGATCTCTTAAAAAACGCCCCGCAATTATGCGAAGAACCTGCCATTCTGGCAGACTTTATTCTGGCAACGGCTGCCGCCAAACCGAACGTTTGGCGACACCGCCTAGCCAGATCACAAACGTGCGACGCTGAGAGGCAATCGCTCTAGAATAATATAGCAAAAACCGACAAGATTTAGAAAACACATTTATGCTCAAAGGCGCATTCCATGGTCTTTCTGCCTCTCATGACGCTTAAAAAGCCATCCGAGACAGAAACATTCCACAAAAACAACAAATGACGACAAGACTCGCTCGGCGTTCAGAATGATCATTGCTCTTATTTATTTCGAGACGGCCTCTCGGCCGGCTACCAGATCTATCTCTTTGAAAAACTCCACCGACGCCAAATTTGTCCCCTCAGCTTACGCTTCGAATTCCAGCGAGGCATGACCGGCTGGAATTTTTCAACCCGCCGCCAAAAACCCAAGCTTTACCAACTCAACGCGTTCGGGGGGGGGGACGGGCGGACTATGAATGGCCGGGCGGTGAGAAGAAACTCTACACAATCACCTCGCAAAGGAAAGCCGCTCCTAGTCTGGCCGGCATCGTGGCGGGTACCTGACGTCAACGAATTCTATTTATCCGTTTGTAGCATGGCGCTGGCTCAGGTGCGTTTCTCATAGTCAAAGAGCGCCATAAAACCAAAATCCATATGCAGCTGCTGATGGCAATGGAACAGGGTTAAGCCGGGATTGTCGGCCACGAAATCAACCTCGGCCTCCTGGTAGCCGCCGAGCATGACCACATCCTTGATCACACCGCTGGTCGGCTTGCCCGCAATGCGGGTCAACTCGAAACTGTGCCGGTGCAGATGGATGGGGTGAATGTCGTCGCTTTCGTTGCGCATACGTAGCCGGTAACGCCGCCCCGGCGTCAGGCGCAGCATGGGCTGAGCCCCCATGTTCATGGTATCAGGAAAGGCAACGCCGTTGATGGTCCAGCGGTTAAAGCCGTGGTCCGCCGCATTGTCCTTGGCAAACACCATGTTAACGACCTGGTCGGGATGAGCGGCTGCCTGCGAGGCGCCAAAGATCGTATAGTCCCATTTGAACGGGCTGGGTTTCTGCCACTGCGGCTTGCCATGCGCGCCGGCATATTCAACCACGATGCCCATGCCGTGCCCACGGTCATCGTCGGACAAATCGCCAAGGATGAACACGCCCGGATGGTTCATGTCCACGATTGCGGAAATCCGTTCAGCCGTACCGATCCAGAGAACCGGCACCTCGACCTGGTGCGGAACGGGGTTGCCGTCCGTGGCCACGACACGGAAGCGGTGCCCGACCATGGCCAAGCTGCGCGTTTCACCGGCACTGCCATTCAGGATGTGAAAGAGGACGCGCTGCCCTTCCTTCACGCGGATCGGCTCGCTTTGGCCAAGCATGCGTCCATTGATCGTGAAGGACTGGTAGTCGACCTCATAGCCCTTCGGCATGCCGCGCTTGAGAGACGCGTTCATCGCCGCTTCGCCCTTCTCCTTAAGGGCGTCGATCTCCGCACCTGCCAGAAAATCCATGCTCATGTCGCCGCCGCGGCTGAAGGTCGGTTCGAACTCCTTCAGCACCAGGAAGATTTCCTGATCGTATGCGCCGGGATTGGTTTTCGGCTCGATGTAAACAGGCCCCACCTGCCCCGAATATTGGCCGCGGCTGAGATTAGCGCCGGCACGCACATGCGTGTGGTAGAAGCGAAAGCCGCTTGGTCCTGGCAGGAATGTCTCGCGGATCACGCCATGAGGCGGCACCACCCGCGATCCTTCTTCCCCGGCGCCATCGACATCGGAGGGAACCTTCTGCCCATGCCAATGCAGAAATTCGGGATGATCGGTGTTGTTACGGATCTCTACGGTCGTCGCTTGCCCTTCACGAAACCGCAGCAAGGGGCCGGGAAACTGGCCATTATAGAGCGTCGTGGAGATGATCTGGTTGGAGCCGATATCGGCAAGTCCGTTGGCGATCTCGATCGTATAATCCACATTGCGCCTGTCGAGCGGCTGTGATGGCGCGAACGCGCGCGGGATGGCCGGCATGGCGGCACCAAAAAGCGATAGTGCGCTGAGCTTGATCAAGGTGCGTCGATCGGCCATGCCAACCTCCTTATCCCCGCCAGAGTTTTCTAATCTCTGCAAGCGAAGGGGGAGGCTTCTTTTTGTGAACAAAAAGAAGCCAAAAAACTTTGTTGATGCTGAGCCATGGGCATTGGCGCTGACACGGCCATGGCCCAGCATTGCCGAAAGGTTTTTGCACCGCTTTTGACCGAGCAGGCGGCCGCTCTCCGTAACCAGGCTCTAATGCCGATTGACCCTCAGCACTGGAATGAGACCGAAGGCGAGCTGGCTGGTTAGTCCAACGGCGCCCGCCGCCGTGCCCCACGCGCTGAAGGTTTCGGCAGGCGCACGACCGAAAGCGAGACGGGACAGCGCGAATTCGGTTGTCATCAACAAAGCAAACGCAACCGCGCCCATGGCCAGCCCCGCGCAGCGTCCACGAAGGCCGAACATCCGGATCGACGCCCCGCACGCCAGCCACGACAGGAAGAGCATCATTGGCGACTCGAGCAGGACCGCAGGCAGTTCGCCCCACAGAGGTGCGACCAAGAGGACGCGAATCGTCCCCAGCACGAACCCTGCCGCGAAGACGAGCGCGAAGTAGACGATCGCGGCGCCGCCGATGGCCCCGCTCAACCGGAAACGGCTGGCGCAAGGTCACACGCGACAAGATCGGTGTGTGCAAAACCAAGGCTGTAGTCGAGCACCGAAATGATCGTCGGCGTCACGCGGAAGATGGCAACGTCGGCGGGTGACGGCAAAGCGAAGGTCGCACCTTCCTGAGCCGGGTAACGCGCGAAGAGCAAGCCAAGCGCCTTCGCCGCCTCGGCCTCATCGGCGACAAGATGGGCATGGGCCGCCATCGACAATCCTTTGATCTGCATCACCTGGCCGACATCGTCATCGATGGCCAGGGAGACACGGTCGTCGCGCGCGAGATTGGCCGCCTTCTGGCTGTGTTTGGCGCAGAGGAACCAGAGCGTGAGCCCCTCGTTCGCATAGCCGACCGTCGTCGTCTGCGGCCAGCCATCCGGCCGAACCGTGGCGATCCTCATGGTCCGGTGGTCGTCGAGCAGCGAGATGATCTTTTGTTGCAACGCCTGGTCCATCGAACCTTCCCAGCCGATGTTCGTGGATACGCCACCGGCAGCACCGGCAGGATTTTTATGGCGTCCGCGATCTCCCGACATTGACGAAGATCAAGGCCAGCTTCCAGGCTTTCACCGCCGGTGCGACGAACGGCGGCTTACAATTACGGCCTACACGGTGCGGTACGTGGTGGGGTTCTTCCGTTTTGGCCGAGATCTGCGTCACCAGAGCGGCGAGCGGCATCACGCCTTGGCGCGGCGTTCACGCATAGCGCCCACGCAAAGAGCACGACAAACAGGTAGCCCCCCAGAATCGTCGCAAAAATCAATCATTCCTCCCTGGTTGTTCAGCCGCTATGAGACGGTAACGATACCGTATCATTATGTCACGAGTCGGCACCATGCCAGGCGCCTTTACGACGGGATTGTGCCGTCGCGCTGCTGGCGCCGAATCGCCGCGATCAACGCCTCCGCGCTGTCGACGGTCTCCGAGAACCCTGCCAGCCGTATCTTCGTCATGTCGGAAACGACGTCGAATTCCGCGCCGAACACGCAATCGCCGAACCCCCAGCCCACGGCCTTCTCGTAAGCAGGCAGCTTCAGCTTCTGCGCGGCGGCGTTTCCGGGGAAGCGAAACGCCGATCCGGTCGCCCGCGAGAGCGCCGCGAAGGGGGCCAATGTCACGGCGGGCTGGGCGCAGAGCGCCGGCCAAGGCAAGGGAAGGCTTCTTTTTGTGAACAAAAAGAAGCAAAAAAACTTTATTTGCTGGGCCATGGGCGTTGTCGCCGACACCGCCTCAGGCCCAGCATCATAAAAGTTTTTGCGCCGCTTTTTTCAAAAAGCGGCCACTTTCTTCACGCGAAGGGAACGATCAGGCGATCAGGGCCTGATACCGGACGCCGGCCAAGGCAAGGCAAGGCTTCTTTTTGTTCACAAAAAGAAGCAAAAAAACTTTATTTATGCTGGGCCTGAGGCGTTGTCGCCGACACCGCCTCAGGCCCAGCATGATAAGAGTTTTTGCGCCGCTTTTTTCAAAAAGCGGCTGCTTTCTTCACGCGAAGGGAACGATCAGGCGATCAGGGCATGTAATCGGGCGCCGGCCAAGGCAAGAAAAGGCTTCTTTTTGTGAACAAAAAGAAGCAAAAAACTTTATTTATGCTGGGCCATGAGGCGTTGTCGCCGACACCGCCTCAGGCCCAGCATCATAAAAGTTTTTGCGCCGCTTTTTTCAAAAAGCGGCTGCTTTTTTGTCAACCGATCAGGCGATCAGGGCCTTCACGCGCTCCGGGCGGAACGGCGTCTGACGCAGGCGCACGCCGATCGCGTCGAACACGGCGTTGCTGATCACCGCCGCGGTCGGGCAGGTTGCCGGCTCGCCGCCGCCATAGGAAGGATATTCCGGCGTATTGTTCACGAACACGATCTCGATGCTGTCCGGCACCTCGCTGAAGCGCAGGATCGGATAACCGAACCAGTCGCGGCTCGTCACATGCGCCCGGTCGAACGTCACTTCCTCATGCAGCGTGCGGCTGATCGACTGGATGATGTTGCCCTCGATCTGGTTTTTGAGACCGTCGGGATTGATCACCAGGCCGCAATCGTGCGCGACAACCACGCGTTTGACCTGGATCTGGCCCGAACTCGGATCCACCGTGACATCCGCGATCGTCGCCACACGGGCATCGTCGCGATTGACCCAGGCCATGCCCCGGCCGGTGACCGGGCCGCTGCCGGCTGGCGGACGCTGGCCGCGCGCCGGCCTCTTCTCCCAGCCATAGAGCTTCGCCGCCGCCTGCAGCACCGCGATCGCCCGTGGATCGTTCAAATGCTTCAGACGGAAGTCGAGCGGGTCCTGGCCGGTCTCCGCCGCCATTTCGTCGATGAAGGCTTCCATCGCGTACGTGGTCTCGAACTGCGCGGGCGAGCGTAGCGAGGCGGTGAGCAGCGCCACCTTGCCCTCGGCATGGTCAGCCACGTCGGTGTTCGGGAACTGATAGGCATAGGTGATCGCGGGCGTGCCCATGCCGACCGAACCGACAACATCCGGCTTGCCGATGAGCGCGGCCGCAATCAACCGCGTATCCATCGAGGTCGGCAGCCACATATGGTGGCGCCAGGCGACGACCTTTCCGTCCGCGTCCACAGCGCCTTCCAGGTCCTGCACAATGGCGGGGCCCTTCGGCTCCCAGCCATGCTCGTCCCAGCGCATCCATTGCACGCGCACCGGGCGGCCGACCGCCTGCGACATGATCGCGGCATCCGCGATCGCATGGTCAAGGCCGTTGCGGCCATAAGCGCCCGGCGCACCATACCAGATCAGCTCGACGCGGTCGGCCGGAATGCCGAGCAGTTTGGCGGTGACGTGCCGCGCCTCGTGCGGCATCTGCGTGCCGGAATAGATGATACAGCGATCATCCTTCACGTCGACAACGGCGCAGGACGGGCCGATGGAGCCGTGCATCTGGAACGGCGTCTGGAAGGTCGCCTTGAACGTCTTCGCCGCGGTCTTCAGCACGGCATCGACATCGCCATTGCGGGAGACCTCGACATCCTGGCCGGGCGCGGCGCGCACCGTGTCCCAGATCTTGTCCTGCTCCGGCAGGCCGTTCCAATCGGACCATTTGGCCTGGCCGGCGGTCGGGCTTTGCGGCGCGAGCACCGAGCCGAGCATCTGCGCCGCCTGGATCGCGCCCCACTCCGTCTCGGCGACGACGCCGAGGAAGTTGTCGCGCCGGACGACCTGCACGAACCCCGGAATCTCCTTGAGCCCGGTCTCGTCCACGCTCAGCAGCGTGGCGCCGACACCGTACGGGCGCACGACGCGGCCATGCAGCATGCCCGGAACCTTGAGGTCCTGGATGTAGGTATATTCGGCGGTCATCTTCGCCGGGATATCCTTGCGCTTCACGGACGTGCCGACGACTGTGTAAGTCGCGGGGTCCTTGAGCTGCGCCTGCGGCGCCACGACCATGTCGAAGCTCTTGCCGGAGGCGCCGATCTCGATGTTGAGCTTCTTGCCGTCAACCAGCTTGCCGTAGCTGATCGAGCGGGCCCGCGCGCCCTTCACCGAGATGATGCCGTTTTCGACCGACAGCTCGCCCGCCGCGACCTTGAAATGCTTGGCCGCCAGCTCGAACAGCGCCGCCTTGCCAGCCGCCGCCGCGTGGCGGATCTGCGGGCCGGCATAGCGGATCGTACGGCTGCCATAGGACGGGCCCTGATTCACCGTGACGGAGGTTGTGCCCATCACCACGTTGAGCCGGTCAATCGGGAAATAAAGCTCCTCGGCCGCGATCTGCGCGAGCGCGGTCTCGGCACCGGTGCCGACATCGACCTTGCCCGTGTAGAGCGTGACGGTGTTGTCCGGATGTACCGCGAGCCAGGCGGAGAGCTCGCCGGCATCAGGCGGCACGCCGCCCGGGATCGGCCGGCCGGCCGCCGCTTTGGCGTTGGCGGCGAGCACATCGGCCGGGTTGAACAGGCTGAAGGCGACGACCAGACCGCCGGAAAGTTTGAACAGGCCGCGCCGGCCAAGGGTGGACGAGATCTCGTTCATTATTTCTCTCCCGCGCCGTTGGCGGCGCGCTCGACCGCCCGGATGATGCGCATATGGGTGCCGCAGCGGCACAGATTGCCATCCAGCGCCTGCTTGATCTCATCGCGCGTCGGATGCGGGTTCTGCTCGAGCAGGGCCTGCGCGGTCATGATCATGCCGCCGATGCAATAGCCGCACTGGGCCGCCTGCTCATCAATGAAGGCCTGCTGCAGCTTGCCCGGGTGCTCCTTGGTGCCGAGCCCCTCGAGCGTGACGATCTTCTGCCCTTCAGCCATCGAGAGTGGCGTGATGCAGGAATGCACGGCATTGCCGTTGATGATGACGGTGCAGGCGCCGCACTCGGACAGCCCGCAGCCGAATTTCGGGCCACGCAGACCAAGATTGTCGCGCAGCGCATAAAGCAACATGCTGTCGGGGGGCGCGTCGATGACGCGGTCATGACCATTCACGTTGATCGTGACCGGCTTACCACTCATAGGCTGGGCCATTTGGAATTCCTTCCCATATACGCTGCGCCATGCGCAGCGCGCCAAGGCGCGCCAACGAAACACATGCGCGCCTCATAACCATCCCGGCATTTCACGGGAAACCTCAATCTCAACCGTGCCGCAGGACCAAGTATCCGGCAGCATTGTTGCCCATATAACAATCTGTGACGGCCCCCTCAAGAGAGCCTAACCTTGTGACTCACGGCCGCTGTCACGCGGCGCGACACAAAAGGGCTTCAACGTTTGGGGCGCTTGAGGGCTCGCTTAGCCTGAGGCAATGGTCCGCGCGGGGCTGTCCTTAACGCCATGATGAGTCGCGCCATCAGAACCTATGTGGCGTAAAAAAGCCGCCACGGCCCGCGAGCGATAGTGCTCGATATGTTGAACCGCATTGAAATGACGCTTGGGCAGAGCGAGACGAGCCCTGACAAGCTTGCCCGCCGCCAGGCTGTCGGCACAAACCAAGGAGGAGAGCACGGTTGTGCCGACCCCTCCTTCGACCGCGACACGAACCGCTTCATTTGACGGCAGCGCGATGCTGATACGCAGCTTTTGCGGGTCGACGCCCAGGGAGGCAAGCGCATCGGCCATGACGCTGCGCGTCCCTGACCCATCCTCACGCAAGACCCAGGTCTCGGACACGAGGTCCTCTGGCGTGATCGTCTCTTTTTTTGCCCAGGGGTGCTGCGGTGGAATGACGATCATCATCTCATCGGCGCCGACCGGTTCGACGGCCAGTTGCGGATCGGAAATCGGGCCTTCGATGAAGCCGAGCTCCGCTTCTCCATGGGTGACGGCGCGCGCCACTTGCGCGGTGTTTGCCGCAACAACCACGAGCTCGATGCCCGGATACATTGTATGGAACCGGGCGAGCCGCGGCGGCAGAAAATAGCTGGAAATGGTCTGGCTGGCGTGAATGGTGATCCGTCCGCGCGTCAGGCTGGAAAACTCTTTGACCGCATCTTCAATGGATCGGGCGCGCGCGAGCATGACCCGCGCTTCCGGCAAAAGAAATCTGCCCGCTTCCGTCAGGACGATCCCCCGCCCGACCCGATGAAACAGGTTCAGGCCAAACTGCTGTTCAAGCAGAGAAATGGCGGAGGATACCGCCGATTGGGAAAGATGCACGGATTCCGCGGCGCGCGTCACATGCTCTCGCTCCGCAACCGCGATAAAAATCCTCAACTGCTCAAGTGTCATGAGGCAAACAGCCCGCCGTGGTCCCAATCAAAACCCAACATACCACGAGGAAGAAAAAACAATACAATCGATTCTTTTATAAATAATAAACAATTTCCATGATCGATCCACCGCCAAGACCACGCCTCTCGAGACGGCGCGGCCTTCGCCAACGCGTTGCGGTTTCAGCGCCCGCAATGCAACGGACGCGGCCAGAATCCGGTTTGTGCGTTCGTGCAGTGGGAAGCCGCGTTGTTGGGCAGAAAACCGAAATTCACCACCCAGGATTTGGGCGTCGACAACATCGCCTCATGGTGCGGCGCGGTGTGCGCCTAGGCGGCGAATGGCCCCATGCTGACCAACAGAGCCAGCATGGGCAGAAGTTTGGTCGAGACAGACATCTAAAACCTTTCACTGATAAACGGGATCAACGCCCTATTGCTTGAAATCGAATCACGTAGCGGTTCGCGTGAGCCATGCGATGGCGCGGGGAAAGACGAAAAAGCGATCAGCCGCCGAGAGAGTCCGGATAGGCCTGGTTCACCACACCGCTCTGCACAACGGTCTGGCCCGTTGCCGCGATATTGGCGATGCGCTGGACTTCAGGCCGCGGGCCGGAAATGGCCTGGTGCACGTGGGCCTGCAGATGGTCCAGCGGGGTCGCCGTCGTCGCGTTCGCCGCAAGCGGCATCACGGTCAGGGCTGCCGCCGCCAAGAGTTTCATGAAGCGTGTCATTTTCTGTCCCTTTTTTCGAGGACCTGATTGAGAGGACCGCCCATCGGTCTCTGCTTGGTCCTTCGATAAGGCTGACATAAGGCCGCATGGATCATTCCGTCCACTTGATTGTTTTGAATAAACAAATCGATTTTTTAAATATTTCCCACAGCGCCGAGCCATCGGGCTGACATGGCAGGATTGCGTTCCCTATCGTGCGGCGCTTACGCCGATGAGAAGGATGCATCGCGATGCCAAAATGGCACCATTCCCGCCAATGAGACGCACTGCACCTCGTGCGGCCGATTGCACACGACCCTGCCTTTGATAGTTTTTTCATCTAACAGACGAGGAGTTTGAACAGAAACGGGCCATTGTCATGCCATCTCGCCCAGGAAATAAGCGGTCCTCCCGAAAATCCGGGACCAGACAGAGAGACAAGCCCATGCACACCCCCTCCTTCGCCCGGGCATTTGCCGCGGGTGCATTCATGCTGTTGGCGCCTGCCGCCATGGCACAAACAACGCTGGCGCCGCGCGTCGTCCCCGCCAAGACCATTCCCGTGCCGAGCGATGTCAGTCCGCAGCTTCAAGCCGTTATCGCCAAGCCGCTGAGCCCCGGCTGGAACACGCCGCCGACCACGCCTGATGGCTGGAAGCAGCTTTCGGACAGGCTGGCTGTTCCCGTGGCAGCGCAGGCCGAGCAGATGGCGCAGCGGCTGCATGTGAAGATCCAGCCGGCCACGATCGATGGCGTGAAAGTCTATCGCCTGACGCCCGAGCACATTCCGGCGCGCAACGCCAAGCGCGTGCTCATCCATGTCCATGGCGGCTGCTACGTGCTAAGCGGTGGCGAGGCCGCCCTGCCCGAGGCGTTGCTGATGGCGGGCATGAGTCATATCCGGGTCATCTCCGTCGACTACCGGATGCCGCCCACGGCCTATTTCCCGGCGGCGCTCGACGACGCGATGGCGGTCTACAAGGCCGAGCTGAAGACGACGAACCCGAAAGATCTTGGCGTGTTTGGCAGGTCGGCCGGCGGCGCGCTCACGCTGGAGATGATGCTGCGCGCAAAGCAGGAGCACCTGCCGATGCCAGGCGCCATCGCCGTGAACACGCCGATGGCGGATATCGTGGATGAGGGTGATTCCTCCCGGACCAACGCTTTGGTCGACAACGTCCTGGTGGCGCCTGACGAGCAGTGCGATGCCGCGGCCCGTTTCTACGCCCATGGCCATGATCTGGCCGACCCGATGCTCTCGCCTCTGAATGGCGACTTCCACGGCTTCCCGCCGACCATCCTGGCCACCGGCACGCGCGACCTGATGTTGAGCAACACGGTCCGCACCCACCAGAAGCTGCTGCAGTCGGGCGTGCATGCCGACCTGCTGGTGTTCGAAGGCATGTCCCACGCCCAGTTCGCGATGGACGACCGCATTCCCGAGGACCGGCAGGCCTTCGTGGAAGAAGGCGCCTTCATGAACAAGCATCTGGGACACTGACGAAAAGCCTGGAGCCTTCATCGAAAGGATGAAGGCTCCAGAACGGCCTGTGGCAGAAACACCAGCACAACCCAACGAGCAAAGTTTTTTTGCTACTTTTTGTTCACAAAAAGTAGCCTTACTTTCTTCATGAGTTACTTCCAGCCTCCGCCGAGGGCCTTGAACAGCCCGATCTGGTCCTGCACCAGCGCCGTATTCGAGGCCGCCAAAGCCGCGTCGGCGGAGATCAGCGTCTGTTCCGCGGTCAGCAGGTCGAGCGCACTGATCGCGCCGGCCGCCATCTGATCCCGCGCCTGCGCGAAAGCCCGCGCCGCCTGGGCGTCCGCCTGCGCCAGCGCTGCATGATGGCCGAGTTCGGACTCGTAGGTTGTGAGCGCCTGCTCGGTCTCCTTCAGCGCCCGCAGCACCACCGAATCATAGCCCGCCAAAGCCGCCCGGCTCTGCGCCCTGGCCTGCGCCAATTTCGTGTACTGGCCGTACAGGTTTGGAAAACTCCAGCTGATCGCCGGACCCACCCCCCAAACGAGCGCGTTATTGCTGGTGAGCAGGCGAGGCTCGGTGGAGATGCCGCCATAAAAGCCGCTGATGGTCACGCGCGGGAAGAGATCCGCCGTCGCCACCCCCACGCCCGCCAGGGCGGCGGCATATTTACGGTCGGCCTCGCGAATGTCCGGCCGGCGGGCCAACAAAGCGGCGCCATCGCCCACGGGCACCGGGGCGGAAAGCGCCGGCGGGCTCTGGCAGGAGAGTACCGCCTGCGGTGCCTGCGCCGGGGTTTCTCCCAGCAGGTCGGCAAGTTCGAACAGCGCCGCCCTGCGCTGGCCCTGCAACGGCGGAAGCGTCGCCTGCTGCTGAGCGACCACGACGCCCTGGCGCGTCACGTCGAACTGGCTGCCGCCCCCGACGGCATAGCGCCGATCCACGATCCGGTATTGCTGGGTGGCCAGGTTCAGGGCGCGCTGCGCCACCGCAATCTGCTCGCCCAACGTGCAGATCTCGCCATATGCGCGCGCCGTCTCCGCCGCGATGGTCACGCGCAGATCGTCCCGCGCCGCCAGCTCGGCCTCGGCACTGTCCCGCGCCTGCTCGATCGTCCGCCGCACATGGCCGAACAGGTCGAGCTCGTAAGAGACATCCAGCAGGTCGTCATAGATCCAGCTTGTCTGCGGTTTGCGGCCGGTGAGGACCAGGATCTCATCCGTGACGGGGTCGCGGCCATAGGTGCCGGCGAGGTTCGCCGTGGTCTGCGGGAACAGGCCATTGCGGGCACTCTCCAGCACAGCCCGCGCGGCGGCGAGATTGGCCTCCGCCATTTTGAGATCGGTATTGGCGGCGAAAGCCTGCGCGATCAGCCGGTTCAACTCCGGATCCTGGTACAGCACCCACCAATCATCCGGCAGCGGCGCCCGGGCCACCGCTGGGTCGGTGGACACGAAACCGCCCGTGGCACCGGCCGGGATAGAGGGAGGATGGTAATCCGGCCCCAGCGCGCAGCCCGCCAGCAGAGCGGGCGTCAGCAGAGCAGGCGTTCGCAGCAGACCGAAGCGCGCCCTCATGCCCCGTGTTTCCGCCGGAACATGGGCTCATGCGAGGCCGGGCCCTGCGGCGGCCGTGGCACGATCAGCACGAACAAGGTGAGCCCGAGCGCTGCCACCGCCCCCACCAGCACGAAACCGTCAATGCTGGCCTGGGTGGTGGCGGTCACCCGCACCACCCTGTCCAGCACCGCCGGCGCCGCCGCAGCGGGATGCCCACGGGGGATGAGGACATGCTGGTAGGCGGCGAGCCGGTGCTGCACATCCAACGCCCCCTTCTGCACATGCAGCCCGATCAGGTTGGAGGCGCGCTGCTCGCGCACCCGATTCCACGTGGTGATCAGCGCCGCCCCCACTTCACCGCCGAACAGCCGGGCGATCTGCAAGGTGGCGCCGAAGGAGAGCGCATCCTGCAAACGCAGATTCAACACTGCGGTGAACACCACGCCGGACAGCGCCAGGCTCTGGCCCAAAGCCTGCAGAAGCTGCGAGACCAGGAACTGGTCCGACCCCCAGCCAGGCGTGAGCGTCCAGGCCACCATCATGCAGGCCACCCCGACCAGGCACATGCCCAGCCCGGCGGTAAAACGCGCGTCGAAACGGCGCAGCATCCAGGCCGCGAAAACGCAAACGAGCAGTTGCGGCATCGCGATCCAGATCAGCGTGCCGCCAATTTCCAAGGCGCGGAAGCCGCGCACGCCGCCAAGATAATAGGGGATCAGCACGGCCGTGCTCTGGATCGTCAGGCGCAGGATGGAGATCAGCACCAGCAGAAGCGGCAGCGGCCAGCGCAACGGCACCTGCGGGTCCAGCCAGGGGTACGGGGCCGTCACCTCATGGATCACGAAGGCCGCCAGCAGGATGCCCCCGGCCAGCAGCAGCCCGCAGATCAGCCCGGAATTCAACCAGTCGAGCCGGTTGCCCTGGTCCAGCGCGGCGTAAAGCAGCGCGAAGCCCAGCCCGCAGGCGGTCAGCCCGAACGGGTCCCAATGAATGTCATGGGTGGGCGGCTGGCGCTGCACCCCCCAATACAGGCAACCTGCCATACCCAAAGCCAACGGCACATTCTGCCAGAAAATCCAGTGCCAGCTGAGGTGATCGACATAGAACCCTTCCAGCGAGGCCGAGATGTTCAGCGATAGTTCCAGGTTCAACGCATAGAGCGCCACGCCATAGGCCCAGAGCCGGGGCGGCATTGAACGCAGCACGAAGCTGAGGGTGAGCGGGATGAACGTGCCCGAGGCCAGGCCGGCGATGAATTGCAGCCCGAGGAAGATGTCCAGGTTCTGCGAGAAGGGCAGCAGGAAGGAGGCCGCGCCGAAGACCAGCGCGGAGATGATGAGAATCTGCCGCGGCCCGTACACCCCGCCGACCCAAACGGCGAAAGGGGTCACCAGCATCTGGGCCACGGTGAAGGCGGTGGTGATCCACGCCCCCTCATCGAAGCCGGCATGCAGGGCGCCGCGCACATCCGCGAGACCGAAGGTGGAAAGCCGGCTGGTGAGGGTGGAGATGAAGGTGCCGAGCAGCACCCCTGCCAGGCCCAGCCACGGAATGTTTTGCGCCGCCGGAGGCGCCGGAACCGCCGGCGCGGCGGCCGCCGCGGCCGTGCCGCTCATGATTGCGGACCCGAATCAGTGTCGATGCTGGGCACCGCCGACATGCCCGGCCGCAGCAATGCCGCCAGCCGCCCCGGATCGTCGATCGCGATCTTCACCGCGATGCGCTGCACGATCTTGGTGAAATTGCCGGTGGCGTTATCCGGCGGCAGCAGGGCAAGCTGCGCGCCGGACGCCGGCGAGATCGCCGCCACATGGCCGCGCAGCCGGGCACCTGGAAAACTATCCACCGTCACCGTCGCGGCCTGCCCGACGCGCACATGGGTGAGCTGGGTTTCCTTGTAATTCGCCAACACATAGAGATGCGGCAGTTTGGAAAGCGTGGTCACCTGCGTGCCGGCGGCGATGAACTGGCCGGGAAAAACCTGCCGCAGCCCGATCACCCCGTCCTCCGGCGCGGTGATCCGCGTATAACCCAGGTTGATCTGTGCCAGCCGCAGCGCTGCCCGCCTGGCCAACAGCGCCGCCTTCGCGGAATCGAGCTGCGCATGCAGCAGGTTGATCTGCCGGCTCACCGCATCCGCCTGGGCGCGGTTGGCGGCGAGCTGGGCGCTGAGCTGCGCGCGCGCCGTCTCGGCCTTCTCCACCTCCTCGGTGGAACTGGAACCGGTGGACAGCAGCCGCCGCGCGCGGGCGAGATCCCGCCCGCTCTGGATGAGCTGTGCCGCGGTCGCATCGGCCGTGGCCAGAGCGGCGTGCAGATTGGCTTCAAGCAGCGGAAATTGCGCCTGCACCTGCTCGATCTGCGCCTCCGCCGCCACCACATTGGCTTGGGCCTGCTCGGCCTCAGCGCGGTACTGGGCATCGTCGATCTGCACGATCAGCTGCCCGGCTTTCACGGTGGCATAATCCGGCACCGGCACCGCTTGCACATAGCCCGCCACCTGCGCGGAAAGCGGCGTCAGGTCGGCCTGCAGATAGGCGTCATCCGTAGTCTGCCAGCGCGCATCCCCCTCCCAGCGATTCCACTGGCTGACGAGGAGATACAGAACCACAGCGGCCGCCACGAAACTGAGCACCCGCCAGACGCTCACGGGCAATCTGAACCGGCGCCACGGCGGCGCGTGTTTTTCTGCCATGCCGTTTCCTCGTCAGCTGCTCCCCGGTCGGCCAAGGCAAGGGGAAGGCTTCTTTTTGTGAACAAAAAGAAGCAAAAAAACTTTATTTACTATGGGCCATGGGCGTTGTCGGCGACACAGGCTCAGGCCTAGCACGGCAAAAGTTTTTGCGCCGCTTTTTTCAAAAAGCGGCTCTTTCTTTGTCGAGAAGCCGATCGTGCGCTAGGCCGCTTTCACCTGGCAATCCGTCGAGGGGCCATTTTTTCCGCCAGAGTCGGCAAACGGCTCTTGACCTTCGCCCCCGACAGAAGCTGCTGCAGCCGGTCCAGATACAAATAGATCACGGGCGTGGTGTAGAGCGTGAGGACTTGGCTCAGGGCCAATCCGCCCACCATGGCAAACCCTAACGGCTTGCGCAGCTCCGATCCTGCCCCGTTGGCGAGCATCAGCGGCAGGCCGCTGAGCATCGCGGCCATCGTCGTCATCAAGATCGGCCGGAACCGCAGCAGGCAGGCGCGCCGGATCGCCTCGGTCGGCGCCAACCCATCCCGCCGCTCCGCGGTGATGGCGAAATCCACCATCATGATGCCGTTTTTCTTCACGATGCCGATGAGAAGAATGATGCCGATCAGCGCAATGACGGTCAGCTGGTAGCCAAACATCATCAGCATCAACAGCGCGCCGAGGCCCGCCGAAGGCAAGGTGGACAGGATGGTCAGCGGCAGGATGTAGCTTTCATAAAGAATGCCCAAAATGATGTAGACGGTGACCAGGGCGGCCGCGACCAGCAGCGGTTCCGAACTCAGAGACTCCTGAAAGGCCTGCGCCGTGCCCTGAAAATTCCCTTCCACAGTGGCAGGCACGTTCATGGACTGGGTCATCCGGTTGACCTGCGCCACGGCATCTCCAAGCGAGGCATTCCCTTTCAGGTTGAAGGAGATGGTTACGGCCGGAAACTGGCTCTGATGGTTGATGGCCAAAGGCTGCACCGGAACCGTGGTCATATGCACAAACGTCGAGAGCGGCACGGGGACGCCCGTTGAAGAATTGACATAGAGTTTTTGCAAGGTCGATTGCGCGCCGTACTCGTCCGGCAAGGTTTCAAGGATCACGTAATAGGCCTTGTTTCCGGTGAAATATTGCGCCACTTCGCGCTGGCCGAACGTATCATAAAGAATATCGTCGATCGTCGCGGGCTGGATGCCGAAGCGCGCAGCTTGCACGCGGTCAATGGTGAGCGTCTCCGTGGTGCCGGCATTGTCCTGGTCGGATGTCACGTCCGCCAGCATTGACATTTTTTGCATCCGCGCCAAAATCTTTGGTGCCCAGTCGTTCAACTCAGCCTGGTCCGCGTCCTGAAGCGTGTACTGGTATTGCGTTTTTGTCAGGCGCGCGCCCACCCGAACGTCCTGCGCCGGCTGCATGAAAAGCCTGATCCCCGGGATAGACCGCGTCGCCTCGTCAAGTTGTGCGATCACCTGCATCACCTGGCTCCGGCGCTGGCTCCAGGGTTTCAGGGTAATGAACATCCGGCCGCGATTGCCGGTCTGGCCTGCCCCCCCGGCGCCAACGAACGAGGCTACGGAATAGACAGACGGGTTCTGCAGCACGATTTTATCGACCGTCTGCTGCAGACGCGCCATTTCCTGGTAGGAAATGTCCTGCGCGGCCTCGGAAATACCGATCATGACGCCGGTATCCTGGGTGGGAAAGAACCCTTTCGGAATGGCGACATAAAGCACCACGGTCAATGTGACCGTCGCGATGAAAACCAATAACGTCACGAACTGGAATTTCAGCGCGACCGCCAAGGTTCGCTCATAAAATCTCAGTAGCCTGTCGAACATGGCTTCGATCAGTGTGTAGAGGCGCCCGTGTTCGTGCGTCGGCTTGCTCAAAAAGCGCGATGCCATCATCGGTGTCAGCGTCAGCGTGACGAAAGCGGAAATGACGATCGCCATCGAGACGCAGATCGCGAACTCCCGGAACAGGCGGCCGATGATTCCGCCCATCAGCAACAGCGGTATGAACACCGCAATGAGCGAGGCGCTGATCGAAATGATGGTGAAGCCGATTTCGCCAGCCCCCTTCAACGCCGCATCCATCGGGGCCATCCCTCTTTCAAGGTGGCGAACGATATTTTCAAGCATGACGATGGCGTCATCCATGACGAAGCCGACCGCGATGGTCAGCCCCATCAGGGACAGGTTGTCGAGGCTGAAGCCACACACATACATCAGCCCCAACGTCCCGACGAGCGCCACGGGAATCGTGACGCTCGGGATCACGGTGGCCCAGACATTCCGCAGGAACAGGAATATCACCATGACAACAAGACAGATCGCGATCGTCAGGGAAAATTCGACATCGTTCACCGATTCCCGGATCGTCAGAGTACGGTCCGAGATCACGTTCAAATGGATGTTGGGCGGAAAGTACGCTTGCAGCGCCGGCAGTTTTTCCTTGATCCGGTCAACCGTCGTAATAACGTTTGCGTTCGGCAGCTTGAAGATGGCCAGCAATATCGCATGTTTGCCATTCGCCCAGGCGGCCATTTCGCGGTTCTGCGGCCCCGCGACCGCGCGCCCGATATCCCGGATGCGGATCGGCGCGCCATGGCGATAGGCGATGATGACATTGTTGTAGGGTGCCGCCGTTGTCAGCTGATCGTTGGCATAGATCGTGTAGGAACGGTTGGGGCCGTCGATGCTGCCTTTGGGATGGTCAACCGTCACATTGGTCAGAACGCTCCGCACATCCTCCATCGTCAGGCCCATCGCCGCGAGCCGTGCGGGATCGATTTGCACGCGGATGGCGGGCGTCTGCTGGCCGGCCACCACAACCTGGCCAACGCCCCGCAGCTGAGAGAGCTGCTGCGCCACGATGTTTTCCGCATAATTGTCGACGGTGGTAATCGGCAGTTGGTCGGACTGCATCTCCAGGATCAGGATCGGGCTATCCGAGGGATTGACCGCATAAAAGGTCGGCGGACTCGGCAGCCCCTTGGGCAGCGACGCTTGCGCGGCGTTGATCGCCTCGAGCACGAGTGTCTCCGCATTTCCGAGGTCGGTGTCGAGCCTGAACTGCAAGGTGATCTGCGTCGCGCCCAGCACGCTGGTCGAGGTCATTTCCGAAAGCCCCGGCAGCCTTTGCCCGAACTCGGTCTCGAGCGGCGTGGCGACGGTGGCGGCCATGGTTTCCGGGCTGGCGCCCGGATACTGCGCCGTTACCGTCAAGGTCGGGAAGGTCACGTTCGGCAGGGGGGCCACCGGCAGAAACGGATACGCGACCACGCCGATGAAGAAGATCGCCGCGGCAACCAGAGACGTCGCAATCGGCCGTCGAATGAAAGGGGTCGAAATGCTCATCTAGAACGCGCGTCCTGAAAAGAAGAAATCAGGCAAGCCAAGGGGAAGGCTTCTTTTTGTGAACAAAAAGAAGCAAAAAAACTTTTTTAATCTGGGCCGTGCTGGTTTCGCCGCCGTAGGCCCAGAGGAGCAAAAGTTTTTGCGCCGCTTTTTCAAAAGCGGCCGCTTTCCTTTCTGATCTAAAGTCATCATGCTCTAGCTGGCGTAGCACCTCCAGTGTTTTCGGCAGCGCCCATGGGCGGCGGCGCAGAAATGATTGTGACCCCTGCCCCGGGCACCAGACGATATTGGCCGGAAACCACCACCTCCGCACCGCGGGTCAGCCCCTTTGTCACAACCGCCAGCTTGCTGTTGCCGATATCCTGGCTGGCAACTTCGATTGCGGTCTGGACCACCGTATGGTCGGGCTTCACCTGGAACACGTAGAGTCCGTCCGGGCCATGCTGAACCGCGAGCGCCGGGACCGTGAGGGCGTGCGCCAGAGTCCCGACCTGAAGACGCACGGTGACGAACTGGCCCGGCCAGAGACGGTCGTCTTTATTGGCAAAACGCGCCTTCAGGGCAATGGTTCCCGTTGCCGTGTCGATGGCGTTGTTCGGCGCCATGAGCGTTCCTGTGGCCAACAGACGCTGTGTCGCAGCCGCGAAAACTTGAACCCGCAGGCTACCGTTCCTGCCGCCATCCTGCACTTGCAGCAGCTCGTCTTCCGGCAGGGTGAAGACCACGGCGATCGGCTTGTCCTGGTCGATGGAGAGGATGCTCGTCTGGCTCCCGGCCATGACCAGATTGCCGGCATCGACCTTGTAGAGGCTGACCCGGCCGGCAACGGGCGCATGGATCGTGCAGTAACCGAGATTGATCCGCGCCATCTCGATCATCGCGTCATCGGCCTTGATTATGGCCATTTCCGTATTCACGACCGCCTGCTGGTTATCCACCTGCTGCACGGCCGCGAAACTGTCTTTTTCGAGAGCCTTGTAGCGCCGGAGATTAAGTTGCGCGTTTTGCAGCAGCGCCACGTCCTTGGCGCGCTGCGCCAGGGCTTGATCGAGGGCCGCTTTGTAGGGCGCGGGATCGATTTCGGCGACGACGTCCCCCTTCTGGACCTCCTGCCCCTCAAGCACCGGGAGCGCCAACAGTGTGCCATTCACTTGCGCCCTGATCTGGACTGTATTGAAGGCTTGCACCGTCCCGATGCCGGCAAGATAAACCGGCACATCCTGCTCGGTCGCGGCGGCCACCGTCACCGGCACGGGCGCCACCGCCTGGGGCGCGGCTTTTGGGGACCCGCGCAACATCCACCATCCGCCGCCAGCAATGACGACACACGCCAAGACGACACACGCCAAGACGGCACTGGCCATAAAGAGGCGAAGGCTCTTCACCTCATTTCCCCCTTCAATTGACCGTTTTGTGGCCTCGTTTGGTAGGAGGCTATACCACATTATCTGAAACAAAAGATGTCCGCAGAGCGCCGGGACTTGATGGCGACGCCGTCTCAGTCGGAGCCGGGCTACTTCAACGCGCCTAAGCCCATACGCGCAAAAGTTTTTGCCGCTTTTTTCAAAAAGCGGCCTCTTCCTTGCTACGAATTGCGAATGCCTCGCATTTGCGATATTGGCGGCGGCAGGCGCCAGCCACAGTTGAATTGGATATCGATGATGCGACTTCGCCTGCCCGCGTGCTGGCTCCTGCTTTGCAGCCTTCTCTTGCCACACGCGGCCCCCGCCGCGATCACGGTCACGGATATGGCGGGCCGCAAGGTGACGCTGGCCGCGCCGCCGCAGCGGATCGCGCTGCAGGACGGGCGCATCGCTCTCGACCTTGCCCTTCTGGACCGCGCCCACCCCTTCGCCCGGGTGGTGGTCTGGAATAACCTGCTGCGCCGCTTCGACCCGAATCTGTGGTCCGTGCTCGTCAAACATTGGCCCGGTGCCGCGAACATCCCCGATATGGGCTTTGACGACAATGGCAGCGTGAATCTCGAGGAAACCATCGCTGAGCGGCCGCAATTGCTGGTGGCCGAGCTGCGGGCCCGCCCGGTTCTGGAACAGCAGGGGGTGATGCGCACCCTGGCGCAACTCGGCATCCCCGTGCTGTTCGTCGATGATACGGAAAAGCCGGTGCCGGATGCGGCGCGCAGCGTGGCGCTGCTGGGCCAGGTGCTGGGCCGCGCGGCGGAGGCCAAGGCTTATGTCGATTTCTACGACAGCCATCTCGCTTCCCTCGACAAGGTCATCGCCGCCCAGCCGAAGCCGCGCCCGCTGGTGTTCGTGAATGTTTTGGCCGGCGAGAACGATGCCGGCACCAGCTGCTTCACCCATGGCAATTTCGGCTGGGGGCTTCTGGTGCAGGCGGTGGGGGCGCGCAATCTCGGCGCGGAACTGCTGCGCACGCCGGCTGGGCAGGTCTCCATGGAAGCCGTGCTGGCCGCGCAGCCGGATGTGATGGTGATGACCGGGCGCGCGCCCAGCGATACGATGGTGTCGCTGGGCTACAACACCAGCGCCGCTTCCGTCCGCGCGCGGCTGCGTGCTCTGGCGCAGCGCCCCGGCTTCGGGGCCCTCGAGGCCGTCCGTGACGACCGCGTCTACGGCCTGTATCACCCGTTCTATTCCAGCGTTTTCAACATCATCGGCCTCGAATATCTGGCCAAATTCATCTACCC
The DNA here is from genome assembly GCA_035493735.1 of Acidocella sp. Classification (GTDB taxonomy): domain Bacteria; phylum Pseudomonadota; class Alphaproteobacteria; order Acetobacterales; family Acetobacteraceae; genus Acidocella. The sequence continues at coordinate 9,414 of DATJHR010000020.1, read as the reverse complement.
GCAGGCTTTCACGACGCTGCATCCCGCGCAGGATTACGCGTCGATCATCGCGCAGTTCACCGACATCCCGACCAGCCCGGTGCTGCTCGGCATGCGGATGCCCGCCAATGGAGGCTAATGGCGCCGCGCAGGCCGAGCTGGCGGCCGGCTACGGGCGAGCGCTGCGCCGGCGCGTCCTGCTTCTCGCCGCCCTGATTCTGCTCTGCGCCATCTGCTTCATCGCCGAACTCGCCATCGGCGGCGGCACGCTCAGCCTGGGCAGCGTGCTGCGCGGCCTGCTGCACCCCGCGCAGGTGGACCCGACGATACGCGTCATCCTATGGCAATTGCGCCTGCCGGTGGCCTGCACGGCGCTGCTGGCCGGGGCGGGGCTGGCCATCGCCGGCAACCTGATGCAGGGGGCGCTCCACAACCCGCTCGCCGAGCCGTTTACCCTGGGCCTGTCCTCCGCCGCCGGGTTCGGGGCGGCGCTGATCATTGTGCTCGGACCCTGGCTCAGCCCCGCGCTGGGCGCCCTGCCCCAGGGCCTGCTGGTCTCGGCCAGCGCGTTTGTGTTCTCGGTCGGGGTGATCGCCGGGCTGGCACTGGTTGCGCAGGCGCGGCAGATGCGGCCGGAGACGATCGCGCTGCTCGGCATTGCCGTGCACTTCACCTTCTCCTCCTTGCTCGCCTTTACCCAATATGTGGCCAATGCCGACCAGCTGCAGACCCTGGTCTTCTGGCTGCTCGGCTCCGTCCAGCGGACGAGCTGGACCCAGGTGGCGATTTGCGGCGCCTTGCTGGTCTTCATTCTGCCCCTGTTGCTGGTACGCGCCTGGGCGCTCACCGCCGTCGGCAGCTTCGGCGCGCAGGCCAGCGTGCTGGGGCTGCGGGTCGCACGGGTGCGGTTGCTGATGCTGCTCGCCGCCGCCTTGCTCGCCGGCGCGGTGACGGCGACGGTGGGGATTGTCGGCTTTGTCGGGCTGGTGGCCCCGCATATCGCGCGCATGCTGGTGGGCGAAGACCAGCGCTTTGCGCTTGCCACCTCCGCCACGTGCGGCGCGGTGATGATGCTCACGGCAGCGCTCGCCAGCCAGACGATCGTTCCCGGCGCGGTCCTGCCGGTCGGCATGCTCACCGCTTTGCTTGGCGTGCCGGTCTTCCTGTGGCTGATTCTGCGCCAGCAGGCCGCCTATGCTTGAAGTCTCGGATTTGAACCTGACGCTGCAGCGCCACCAGATCTTGCACGGCGTCGGCTTTGCCGCGCAGGCCGGCGAGGTCACCGCAGTGCTGGGCCGCAACGGCTCGGGCAAGACGAGCCTGGTGCGCGCCCTGGCCGGTCTGCTGCCTTGCACCGGCCGGCTGCGTCTGGATGGCGAAGAGTTGGGTGCGCTTCCCCCCGCGGCCCGCGGCCGGCTGGTGGGGTATGTGGCGCAGAACCCTTACGCCGTGGCCCCCCGGCTCAGTGTGCTGGAGTTGCTGGTCCTGGCCCAGAACGCCGACCGGTTTGGCGCGCGGACGCACCCGGAATCACTACCCCAGGCCAGCGCCATGCTGGAACGCCTGCAGCTGGGCCATCTCGCGGCCATGGAGCCGGCACGCCTCTCCGGCGGGCAGCGGCAAATGGTGGCCCTGGCCTTGGCTCTGGTGCGCCGGCCGCGCCTTCTGCTGCTCGACGAGCCCACCTCCGCGCTCGACATCGCCAACCAGATGCACCTGCTCGCCACGGTGCGCGACTACACGCGGCGCATGGGCATCGTCACGCTGGTCATCCTGCACGACCTCAACCAGGTCAGCCGGTTCTGCGACAGCGCGCTGATGTTGAGCGAGGGCAAGCTGGTCGCGCAGGGCCCGGTCGCGACACTGCTGGAGCGCCGGAGGTTGGCCGACCTGTATGGCATCAACTGCGAAATCGCCGCGCTGCCTGATGGCCATAGGGTGATCTATCCGCTCGGGCTTTGTGCCGAGTGCGCGCCCGCCGCCAGCTTTGAACCCATGATGGATGGGCCACCTTGCCACCGCGTTTTGCTTGATGGCGGCCGGCGGGCTTGCCCCCGCCTGCCGCAGCCCGACAGTGGCAAATGCGCGTGAGGTAAGGGGAAGGAAGGCTTCTTTTTGTAAACAAAAAGAAGCAAAAAAACTTTATTACGCTGGGCCATGGGCGTTGTCGGCGACACAGGCTCAGGCCCAGCATGGTAAAAGTTTTTGCGCCGCTTTTTTCAAAAAGCGGCCACTTTCTTGATCACCTCATGCAATGCGGCGCGGCTGCCAATTGAGGTGCTCTTCAGCCCACGCGGCAATCTGTAACGCCGTCTTGTCACGCCCGAAGGGCGCTGCGATTTGCAAGCCCAACGGCAAGCCATTGGCGGACCAGCCGGAGGGGATATTGATCGCCGGCACGCCCATGATGGTCCAGGGCGCGCAAAATGCCGCGTCGCCGGTAAAATCAAGGCCGCGCGGCGCCTCGCCGGTCGCCGGAAGCGTGACCACCGCGTCGCACGGGCTGATCCAATCCGCCAATTCCCGCCGCAGGCGCTGCTGCAAATCGAGGGCGGCGCGGTAAGCCGCCTCAGGGACGGCTTGCCCGTCAATCACGAGCTGCTTGAGCGCGTCACTGCTGAGGCTGGGATGTTCCGCGACCAGGGACGCATAGATTTCAGCGGCTTCGTAGCGGACGATTTCCAGAGTGGACTCGATCAGCAGCTCGGCCGCGGCGGGGAGATCCATATCCACACATTCGGCACCCGCACTTCGCAGCACAGCCAGCGAGGCTTCGAAATTGCGTTGCTGTTCCGCATCGGCCCGGTCCCAGATGCCGGTTCTCATCACAGCCAGGCGCGGCGCGTGGGCTTTTTGAAAATAGCTGTCCCAGGCTTCACGCGAGGCAAACGGCGCGGACTGACGCTCGGCGAACAGCGCGTAGGCCGCTGCGACATCGCCGACCTTGCGCGCGAAAAAGCCGATATGGTCGAGCGAACCGGCGAGAGGATGCGCCCCCTCGCGCGCCACGGCGCCAAAGCTGGGCTTGAAGCCGACCACACCATTAAAGGCGGCGGGGCGGATGATCGAGCCGAGCGTTTGTGAGCCCAGCGCCAGCGGTACGATCCCGGCGGCAACCGCCGCGGCGGAGCCGCTCGATGATCCGCCCGGCGTATGCGCCGGATTCCAAGGGTTCACGGTCGGGCCCGGGTGGCGCCAGGCAAACTCGGTGGTGACGGTTTTGCCAAAGACGATCCCCCCAAGCTCCTTGATCTGGCGGACGATTTCAGCGTCTTTCGCCGGCATGTGCCCGGCATAGATCGGCGAACCATTGGTCGTCGGCATCTCCCGCGTCGCCATGATGTCCTTCACGCCGATGGGTATGCCGGCAAGCAAGCCTTGGCCCTTGCTGGGAGAGTCGTAACTTTGCGGCAGATACGAAAAGGCTTTCAGCCACGGCTCCAGAGCGGCCGCGCGTGCGGATGCCCGCACGAGAACGTCGTCGGCCGGAATGGCGCCTGTTTGAAGGCCGAAAATGGCCTCAAGAAAAGTCGGTACTGCGTCAGTCATTTTAGATCACTCGTGCTCCAATCGGCTTCTCGACAAAAGAAAGTGGCCGCTTTTTGAAAAAAGCGGCGCAAAAACTCTTTTGACTCTGGGCCTGAGTCTGTGTCGCTGACAACGCCCACGGCCCAGAGTCATAAAGTTTTTTTGCTTCTTTTTGTTCACAAAAAGAAGCCTTCCCCTTGCCTCGGATTCGCGCTCTAGGTGTGATGCGCCGCCTTCGCGAAGGTGTCATCGACCGACTGCGCATAGCTCACGGAGCCTGGCTTCAAGTTGCCGACATACACTTGCAAGGCCAGCGCGTTTTGAAATGCGGCTGGAGAAATCTCAGCGTTGGTGGGGTAGATATGCTGGTCAATCAGACGCATGACCGCGTTATCCACCACGGCTTTCGGCAAGGAGGGGAATTCCTTCTCTGCGACCGCCTCTGCCTTGGCCGGCGACTTATAAATGAGCGCCTCCGCCTCGTTCAGTGATGTCACGAATGCCTGCACCATTTTGGGCTTATCCTTGACGGTTGAGGTAAGCGCATCCATCGTCGAGAAGGCATAGCCGCCCGGATATTGGCTCGCAAAGGAATAGACCACTTTGTAACCCGACGCGATTCCCTCGTCGACTTGCGGCTCATAAAGTGCCGCAGCGGCCGCACGGCCGGCGGCGACGGGCGCAAGCTCCGTGCCGATTTGCACCATGTTAACCGATGTGGAGGACATTCCTTTTTGCTTCAAAAGCCGCTCCAGCAGGTACGTGCTGGTTGACGGGGCCAAAGCGGTGGAGACCGTCTTGCCAGACAGGCCGGACAGCGTCTGCGCGGCGGCGTGCGGCGGGGCGATGATCCAGACCGGCACGCCATTGACCACCATGGCGACATTGACGACGCTGGCGCCCTTTTGGTCGGCGAGGACAGCGGTCATCGGATCCTGCAAGGAGAAATCCGCATGGCCGCCGATCACCGCCGCCACCCCGGCCGCGCCACTTCCGGCCGTAACTTTCCGCACGTTCAAACCATTCTTTTTGAAAGTACCCTCATCGATGGCGACGTAAAGCGGCAGATATTGAATCGATTGAAAGGCCTGGAACACGGTCACATTCTGCATCTGTGCCTGAGCCGGATGAGCCAGAAGGCCGGTCGCCAAAGAAAGTGTGAGGGCGCCGCAGCCCAAGCGCTTCAACGCTTTGGTTTCCAAGAGACAATCCTTTCCTCGATGAGTTGAACGATGAACGTCAAGAGCGTGGCCATCAAAGTGAGAATGATGACGCCAAGCCAGACAGTGTTGAGATCAAACAGCGAACCGGCGACGAAAACCTCGTGGCCGAGTCCGGCTTGAGACGCGATATACTCGCCCACGACCGAGCCGATCAGCGCAAAGCCGATATTGACGCGCAGCGTCGAGAAGATCCAGGGCAGCGCGCTGGGCAGAATCAGTTTGCGAAAGATCATGCTGCGCTTGGCCTGAAACGAACGGAACAAATTCAACAGGTCCCGATCGATTTCCCGGGCCGCGGCCGTCGAGGAGATCATGGCGACCGCGAAGGTCGAAATCGCTGCCAGCCAGATTTTCGAGCCGGCCCCCGATCCGAACCAGATAATGATGAGCGGGCCCAAGGCGATTTTCGGGATGCTGTTGAGCAGGATGGAAAAACCTTCGGCAAGGCCCGCAAGCGCCGGCAGAAACCACAGCAGCAAACCAAGGCCGGTGCCGAGCAGACTGCCGATCGCAAGGCCCGCCAGCGTTTCGTACAAGGTGATGAGCGTATCGGAAGCGAGGGTTCCTTGTGTCAGCCCGGAATAAGCCGCGTTATAGATCCCCAACGGCGAGCCGAAGAGCTGACCGTTGATCCAATGGTGACTTGCGGCGATCTGCCAAAGGGTTAGCAAACCGAGACAAAGGGCGGCGACGCTGCCGGCCCTGATCACCGACGATGGGGACGGAAGTTTTATCGCCCTTCGCCGCCCTACCCTGATCGTCTCGACCGCCAAAGCATTGCTCATCACACCACTCCTTTACCCTGGTGGGCCACCGGGCCGCGCAGGGCCGCCCAGATGCGCGCATGATACTCACGAAATTCAGGCGCCTCGCGCGCAGAAACGGCGTTGCGCTGCCCGGTCAGCGTCAGCTCGATCGGGATATCCTGCTCGATGCAAGCCGGACGTCCCCCGAGAACGATGACGCGGTCGCTCATGGCGATGGCCTCTTCGATGTCATGCGTGACGAGCACCACGCTGGTGCCGTAACTGTCGCGCAGCGTCATGACGTCATCCTCGAGCATGAGACGTGTCTCGTAATCGAGCGCGGAGAACGGTTCGTCGAGCAGGACCAGGGTTGGGTCGACGAGCAATGTGCGTGTTAGGGCAACGCGCTGGCGCATGCCGCCGGAAAGCGCATGGGGATAGGCATGCGCGACCGCGCCGAGGCCATAGCGGGCCAACATGTCCTTGGCGCGCTCAACATCTGCCGGGGTCACCGCCCGATGCAGTTCGATGCCGAGCAGGGCGTTCTGGAGGACGCTGCGCCAGGGCAGCAGAAGATCTTTCTGCAACATGTAAGCGATGCGGCCCGGCATTCCGTTATCGCGAGGGCCCACGGTGACCGCTCCGTGCTGGGGGTTCAAGAGTCCTGAAATGAGATTGAACAACGTCGTCTTGCCGGCGCCGCTGCGGCCCACGATCGACATGATTTCGCTAGGCCCGATGTGGAAATTCAGGCGTTCAAAGATCCTCGTTGAGACGCCGTCGGCCGTGACGAAGGCGTGGCTCAGGTCGCTCACCTGAAGACGGGCGGGCGCCGCGGCGGCCGACGGGGGCCGCCGCGCTTGTTGATATGCGGAAATTGAGGAGGCTTGCTGCATGAGCGATTAACAGCATGCAGCGTGCCACGATCGGACCAGGCCGAACGAGCCGACCAAGAAAGACGTTATATTATAATTTATAGGCTAAATTCGACATAATTGCCACGACCGCGACCATCTGTCCGGAACATCCACTCTTGGACACTGCTTTTCGGTACGATCTTCGAGCGCGTCCGGCCTTTTATAAGTGCATAAAATTCAATCGTAAATCGCCAATCGTGAACAAAATTAGGCGCAAAACAGATTGTTATTCGATCAGCTGCCTAAATTTATTCCTTATCCCAGCACCACACGTGGCTACATAAAGATCAGACCTCTCTGCGCCCGCGGCGTGCCGCCACTCCCCGACTTATGCGCCGGACCGCGGTGCCGCCGCCCGGCGCGCGGTGGCGATGCGGATGGCGCTCCTGGCGCCATGCCCCCACAAATGACCGATCTTATGCACAACAAGCCCGAGGAAAGCCGCCAAACCGGTGACGCTGTTCGGCGCGAGAAAGATGGCATGGCGGCGACAAACCGGCATGTGATTCGCCCATTGCGTTTTGTAGTCGGCATCATGACGCAGCATGTCGATCTCATGGCCAGTCGCAAACGCCCATTCGGCCTGGTGATGGAGCAGCAAGATACCGGGTGAATAGCGGCGAAACCCGTGATCATGGGCGATGACCAGACATTCGATGAGTTTTTCTCCCACAGCGTTCAGGGAGGCGACAACCGGATGGCCGTCCACCTTAATGAAGGTCACGAGCGGGGTTGCCTGCAAATCGGCGCGCTGCGCCATGGCAATGTAAAACGCCTCGACATCAGGGGAAATCAAGGTTCCGCTTTCGATACCCCGCGCTTCGGCCCAGCCGCGCTTTTGCGCGAACAACCATTTGAGGACATGCTCGGCATCTTCGGCGGTCTTGCACCATCCGAACTCGACATTCTTCTGTTCGGCGAGGAGTTGCCTCAATCTCCTTCCATGGCCTTGGCGCGCGGAGCGCGGCCTCGTGGAAAGAAAATCCTCCCATGTCGGAAAATCATCGAACCGGATCGCATAACGCCGGGCGCCATCGCTGCCCCGCGTCGCCTGCAGCCGCTTCGGTGCGCGACGGATAATCCATGGCTGCGTCCAGCCGGAAATCACTTTGTACAGATCGGACTCTTCATCCACCCATTCGAGCACAAAAATATGAGCCTTGGTCTGCTTGATGGCGCTCACGGCGGCACGGAACACCTCCGCCGGCGCCGCGTACCGCACCAACGGTCCCCCCCGATCAGCGCCGCTGCCGCACCTCAAATCCGACGCCACACGAACGAAGCCTTTGCGCTCGACAAAAAGCGGCCATAGGAGCGCGAGGCCATCATCGTCATAAATTTTGACAATGTGGACTTTTGCGCCGCGCGCCAACGAATGGGCGGCCGCCAACTCACAATAAACATAGGTGACACTCAGCGAGTGGTACCGGGACTGCGCCTCCAACCTCGTCCACTCAGGGCGCAGTTTGGCGAGCGCCGACAGATTCGGGACATGAATGACTTCCTGTCTCATCGCCCTTTCATCGCCCTCTCCGAAAGACATAGGACCGCAGCGCCACGCGGCCAAATCTTCTCTCAAATCGTTGCGATATAGTTAAGGATGAACGGGCGGTACCGCAAATCAACCTAGACAAAGAAAGCGGCCGCTTTTTCGATCAAAAGCGGCGCAAAAACTTTTGGCGATGCTGGGCCATGGGCGTTGGCGCCGTCAACGCTGCACGCCCGGCCAGCTTGCTTGTGGCATAGATACTGTATGATATAACATATCGTACATCCGACGCGCCAGGAGTTTGCTGATGCCAAAAACTGATCCCCGCCTGCCCGTAACCGTGCTCTCCGGCTTTCTGGGGGCGGGCAAGACCACCTTGCTGAACCATGTGCTCGCCAATCGCGAAGGCCGGCGCGTCGCGGTCATTGTCAATGACATGAGCGAGGTGAACATTGACGCGGCGCAGGTCGCGCAAGAGGCGAAGCTGTCCCGTACCGAAGAGCGCCTGGTCGAGATGAGCAATGGCTGCATCTGCTGCACGCTCCGCGAAGACCTGATGCTCGAAGTCACCCGCCTGGCGAAAGAGGGGCGCTTCGACGCGCTGCTGATCGAGAGCACCGGGATCAGCGAGCCCATGCCGGTCGCCGCGACCTTCGATTTCCGCACCGAAGACGGCACCTCGCTGTCCGATGTGGCGCGGCTTGACACGATGGTCACCGTGGTCGACGCACCCGCCTTCCTGCGCGACTATGCCAGCCGCGACACGCTGGCCGCGCGCGGCGAAGTCGCCGGCGAAGGGGATGGGCGCATGCTGGTCGATCTGCTGATCGAGCAAGTGGAATTCGCCGACGTGCTGCTGCTGAACAAGGCGGATCTGGTGTCGCCGGAAGAGCTGGCGCGCCTGGCCGGGATTCTCGCCACCTTCAATCCCGGCGCCAAAATCATCTCCGCGACACATGGAAACGTGCCGCTGAACGAGGTGCTGGACACCGGCTATTTTGATTTTGCCCGCGCCCAACAGGCGGCGGGCTGGGCGCAGGCGCTGTCGGGCAACCATCTGCCGGAGAGCGAGGAATTCGGCATCACCAGCTTCGTCTATCGCGCGCAGCGCCCCTTTCACCCCGCGCGCTTCCACGCCTTCATCAACAGCGACCTTCCGGGCGTGATCCGCGCCAAGGGGTTTTTCTGGCTGGCCACCCGCATGCCCTGGGCCGGATCGTGGCATCTCGCCGGCAGCATCGGCCGGCACGAGGCGGCGGGGTTCTGGTTCGCCGCCGTGCCCGAGGAACGCTGGCCCACCGACCCGGAATGGCGCGAGGGCGTGCGCAAGCTCTGGGATGAAGAGCATGGGGACCGCAGGCAGGAGCTCGTCTTCATCGGCGTCGGCATGAACGAGATGCGACTGCGCGCGGCGCTGGATGCCTGCCTGCTCACCGATGCCGAGTGGCAGTCCGGCGTGCGCGCCTGGTCGAAGCTGCCGGACCCGTTTCCCCGCTGGGGCCAGGCGGCATGAGCCGCCGCACCCGGGCCAA
>DATJHR010000019.1:0-40115 GCA_035493735.1 Acidocella sp. | reverse complement strand
TTCATCGCGGTGGCGCGGTTGCGGTGCTGGGAGCGGTCGGTCTGGCAGGCGACGATGATGCCGGTCGGGATATGGGTGATGCGGATCGCCGATTCGGTCTTGTTCACGTGCTGGCCGCCGGCGCCCGAGGCCCGGTAAGTGTCCACTTTCAGGTCCGCCGGATTGACCTCGATCTCGATCGTGTCGTCGATGACGGGATAGACCCAGACGGAGGAAAAGCTGGTATGGCGGCGGGCCGCGGAATCGAAGGGCGAGATGCGCACCAGCCGGTGCACGCCGGATTCGGTCTTCAGCCAGCCATAGGCGTTGGGACCGGTGATCTGCATGGTGACGGATTTGAGACCGGCCTGTTCGCCCTCGGATTCATCGAGGATCTCCACCTTGAAGCCGCGCTGCTCGGCCCAGCGCGTGTACATGCGCGCCAGCATCTGTGCCCAGTCCTGAGCTTCGGTGCCGCCGGAACCGGCATTGATTTCAAGGAACGCGTCGCGCCCGTCGGCTTCGCCGGAAAGGAGGGATTCGATCTCGCGCTGCTTGGCCTGTTCGGCCAGGCGCTGGAGCGTGGTGATGCCGTCGGCCACCATCGATGCGTCGCCCTCGGCCTCGGCCATCTCGATCAGCTCGAGCGTATCCTTGGTCTCGGCTTCCAGCGCGCGCACGCCCTCGACGAGCGAGCCGATGCGGCCGCGCTCGCGCATCACGGTCTGCGCGGCTTCGGCGTCGTTCCAGAGTGAGGGATCCTCGGCGCGGGCGTCGAGTTCGGCGAGTTTTAGGACAGCGGCATCCCAGTCAAAGATGCCTCCTCAGCAGGGCGACCGAACGGCCGATCTGCTCGTTTAACTGATCTGATTCTGCGGACATGAGGCAGCATATACGAGCAGGGGGCGCGGAATGATAGAGCGATGCCGCATGAAATCGAAACGCGCGAAGCGATGATCGCGACAAAGAAAGTGGCCGCTTTTTGAAAAAAGCGGCGCAAAAACTTTTGCTATGCTGGGCCTGAGTCTGTGTCGCCGACAACGCCCATGGCCCAGGGTAAATAAAGTTTTTTTGCTTCTTTTTGTTCACAAAAAGAAGCCTTTCCTCGCCTTGGCCGATGATTGGGCCCGTGGCGTTTCAGCGCCGCAGTCCCAACCAAATTCAGTACAGCCCGCCGAGATTGTTGCCGACAGGCTGTGCCGGGGCCGTGGCCGTGGTCGGGACCGTGGCGCCCGGCATACCGGGGGTCGTCACTTGTATGCCGCTATCCTGCGCGGTCAGGCCGCTTTTGCCCGCCAGGAGGCTGTCATTGGACTGGGCCCCCGGGGCCTGCCCGGTCTTGTAGGCTTCGGTCACCGTCTGGCCATTGAAGCTGGTCTGTTGCAGCGTATCCCCGGAGGGCACGGGGAAGGCGAGATCAGGTTGCCCCTTCAGCGCCACCTTCATGTAGGCGTTCCAGATCGGACCGCAGACTTCGGCGCCGGTCTGGTTGTTACCGAGGCTCGACGGCGTGTCGTAGCCGGTCCAGCAACCCGTGACGATGCCGCGGCTGAAGCCCATGAACCATGCATCGTTGAAGTCATTGGTCGTGCCGGTCTTGCCGGCGATCGGCTGACTGAGGCCGATGACCGCCGGCTGGCCCGTGCCGCGCAGCACCACGCCGCGCATCATTGTGATCATCTGGAACACGCTGTCCGGGTCCGCCAGTTGCGCGCCGGAGAAGACGCGCATTGGCGGCTGGTCGGGACTGCCATTCACGCAGTTCGCGCAGTTCTGGCCGGGCGCCCGATACAGGATCGAGCCGTCGGGATTGGTGACGCTGTCGATCAGGGTCGGCGTGACCTGCCGGCCGTAATCGTCCAGCTCGGCATAGCCGGTGGTCATGCGCCAAAGCGTCGTGTCGATCGCCCCGATCGCCGAGGGGTAATAAGGCGGCATCTGGTCAACGATGCCGAAGCTCTCAAACGTTTTTGCGATGCTGGTAAGGCCGATCTCGCGTGCGAGGTGCAGGGTGGCGAGGTTCAGTGACTGTTCCAGCGCATGGAAGATCGGCACCGGCCCCTCGAAGTTGTTCTCATAATTGCCCGGGCGGTACACGGTGCCATTGGACATCCGCTGCACGAAGGGGGCGTCCAGCACCGGGGCGTCGGGCTGGATGCCCTGTTCCATGGCGGTGAGGTAGACGAAGGGCTTGACCGAGGACCCGGGCTGGCGTTGCGCCTGCATCGCCCGGTTGTAGGGGCTCTGATTATGGCTCCAGCCGCCGACCATGGCGATGACCCGGCCGGTGCGGGCATCCATGGAGAGCAGGGCGCCCTGGATCAACGGGATCTGGTCGAGGGCGAGGGTGTTGCCGTCGGGCGCGTTGCGCGAGACCATGATGATGTCGCCCGGGTGCAGCACATCCGCGACCGAAGTGGGGCGGGGGCCGAGATAACCGTGCAGCCGGGGGCGCGCCCAGAGCATCGAATCGAGCGGCAGCACACCGACTTGCGGGCTGTTCGTGGTGGCGTCGATAAAGCCGATGCGTGCCGCGTTGCCGGTGGCGTGGAGCACGATGCCGAGCTGCCAGCCCGGCCGCATGCCAGTCGGGGCCGTTTGCCGGGCGAGCTCGGCGGGCCAGTTGCTGATCAGATCCGTATCGTCGAGATGGCCCACGAGGCCATGCCAGCCGTCATGGGCGTGGTCATAGCGCACGAGCTCGTCACGCACCGCTTCGGTGGCGGCAGCCTGCAGGGTGGGATTGAGGCTGGTATGGACGATCAGCCCCCCCTCATTGACGGCATTGGCGCCGAATTGCTGCACCAGCGCGGTATGCACCGCATCAGCGTAGTAGCCCGAATCGGAGACAGTGCGTGGCGCGCCGCCGGAGCGCGGCAGCAGCGGCTCGGCGGTCGCGGCTGCGGCCTGGGCTTGGGTGATGGCGCCGTCATCCAGCATGCGCGAAATCACGAAATTGCGCCGCTGCAACGCCTCCTGCGGATGCAGGAAGGGGTTATAGGTGGTCGGCGCCTTCGGTAAGGAGGCGAGCGACGCCGCTTCGGCAATGTCCAGCTGGCTCAGCGGCTTGTCGAAATAGCTCTGTGCTGCGGCGGCGATGCCGTAGGAGTGATTTCCGAGGAAGATCTCGTTGAGATACAGGGTGAGAATTTGCTGCTTTGTCATCACCTGGCTGACACGGATCGCCAGGATGGCCTCCTTGATCTTGGTGCCGAAGGTGATGTGGTTGTCGAGCAGCATGTTCTTCACCACCTGCTCGGTGATGGTGGAGGCGCCGAGCGGACGGCGGCCGGAGCCGATCATGGTGAGGTCGGTCAGGCCAGCGCGGACGATGGCGAAGGGGTTGATGCCGGGATTTACCCAGAACAGCCGGTCCTCAGCAGCGATGAAGGCATTCGCCACCACCGGCGGGATTTGGTTGTAAGGGACGAAAATACGGTCTTCCGCGCCAACTTCCGAAACCAACTGGAAGTTATTGGCGTAAATCCGGGTCTCCAAGGGCGGGTGATAGTGTTTGAGGGAGTTGACGCTGGGCAGATCGGCGCTGAACGCGAAGTAGCCGACGGTGACGACGACGATGCCGCCGACAATGCCGATGAAGACCAGCCGGTAAAGGCCGGAGACGAAGAACCCGGCAATGCGGCGCAGCAAACCGACCTTGCGGGGCTTTTTCCCGCCATTCCCAGACCCGCGCGGCGGTTGCCGGGGCGGCTGCCGAGGCGGTTCGCGACGGGTGGGGCTCAAGCGCTCACCAGCGCTGAAGGGTTCTCTCGGTTCAGACATAAGCGGTCCTTAGCATCCCATTAGGCCCCCCGCGAGAACGCGGGCATAAATTTCATGACAGGCTTCGGCCACGTCCAGACGGCCTCAGCCCGCCATCCGGATGCCCCGGCCACCCGCATAGTTGGCGAAATAGGCGTCAATGGAGGTGGTGAGCTTGTCTGCGATCACTTGCCGGTGCGCCGCACTTTTCAGCAGCCGCTCATCGAGCGGGTTCGACAGGCAACCCATTTCCAACAGCGCGCTGGGCACGGAAGGATCCCGCAGGACGGCGAAATTGGCGCTGCGATGCGGGTCGGGCAGCATCGGCACGACGCCGGTGAAGGAGCGCTGGATATCATCAGCCAGTGTCGCCGAGCCGATCCGCGTGGCGCGCGTCTCGAGGCTGGCGAGAATGCTCGACACCTGCGGCGATACCCCGGAAAAATGCGGCCCGGCGAAACGGTCGGCACTGTTTTCATCCGCCGCGACACCCGCCGCGAGCCGGTCGGACGCCTTGCTGGAGAGGGTGAAAACTGAAGCGCCGCGGAGATTCTCCTCGGGCAGATGATCGCAATGCAGGGAGAGAAACAGGTCCGCTTTGGCCGCGACCGCACCGGCGACGCGACCTTCCAGCGTCACATAGACATCGGTCGAGCGGGTCATCTCCACCCGATAGCGGCCGGTGCGCGACAGCGCGCGGTAGAGCAGGTGCCCGGTGGCCAGGGTGATGGTCTTTTCATACAGGCCATCAGGCGCGATGGCGCCGGAATCCTTACCGCCATGGCCGGGATCGATCATCACCACAGGGAGGTTTTTTTTGATGAGGCGGGCCTGTGCGGGCTTGGGTAAAGCGGTTGCGGCGAAACCGGCTGCGGCCATGCCAAGAGCCAACCTGCCAAACCCGCGGCGTCCGAAGGAGCAAAACTCGCACATGCGGGGTGCTTACAGGAAGCCTACGATTTTGGCTAGGACTTGTTGAAAAGTATGGGTTTTTGGCGTGGAACTCTGGGCGGTGACTTAATTGCGCCGGGGATCTTGCGGCGCCGGCTCAGCTTGGCTATAGGGACGCGCAACGGAGTGTAGCTCAGCCTGGTTAGAGTACTGTGTTCGGAACGCAGGGGCCGGAGGTTCGAATCCTCTCACTCCGACCAATTTAATCCACTGAAATACTGGTTGTTCCTAAAGGTTCAGCGTCGGCGGTTGTGTTCGATTGTGGGTGCGCGTGGCGCGTCATTCCGTCAGCGGTCGGTCGCGGATGAAATCGGCGCGCGTGGCCTGGGTGTCGCGCGCCTCCTCGGCATCTTTCTCGTCGGCATAAGCCTGGATTTTGCGCTTCGCGGCTGCGTCTGTCAGAGGCGCCATGTGGTCGAGTTCTGCGGTGACATCCTTAAAATCATAGCCGGGTGCCGTGAAATATTCCGGCTCGCCGATCGCCTCGAGGTCCGCTTTCGCCCGGCGCAGCACCTCAGCGATGCGCGCGTTCTGGGTGAGGATGGTGGCGCAACGATCATTCATGCTGACAAACGCCCTGCGGTTCCGTGATGCAGGGCCTTATATCAATAAAAAATATTTGTATTCAAGAAAAAATAATTGATTGACGATCAAAACAATCAACGTTAAATATCTTCACGTAAAAAGTTAGCAAAACTAAATTCACCGAAAGGTTAATTTTTTGTGGTGCAAAAATATCAAAAAATCGTCGAGGAACTGTTTGGCTTGTCCGAAACGCTGGAAATTTTCGGCAATGCCGCGGTCTCCGGCGTGACCCCGACGGCGGCCACCTCGCTTCTGGTGGTTAGCAGGAGGCTGGGCCATATTGCGGAAAATATCAGCAAAGATCTTGATTCCGCTAACGGAGTTTCAAGTGCTGGTGAATCCATTGCGGCAGGCCGGACGGATTTCCGCAATATATCCAGTCCAGCGTGACCCCGTACAAGCGGTGCAGCTGACACATCGCGAATTGATCGGGATAGTTCTTCCCCATTTTCCAGTTGTTGAAGACAGCATCGGAAACGCCTAGCATTTCCGCCAATTTCTTGTTGTTCAGCCCGCGCTCTCGTTCCAAAATATCGGCGATTTGCGCGAGATTTTCGCAGGACATTTTGCGGTGCTCCAATTTGTTCATGTAGATCCGTCCTGATGTCTCGTTTGATGGTGGGGTCTTTCTGCCAATAGATCGTGATTGCTAACTTAGTGCATTTTTTTTCTTGATTCAATCAAGAAAAAAATATCGATCAATGTGGGGTATGGGCATGGGCTTATGGCAAAAATGAAGCAGCGGCACGGCCCGCTTGGGTGTTTTTACGGGCCGCTAGGCGGGACCGCCGGCATAGCGCCGGCCCGCGCTGAGGCCGGGCCCTCGCCAACATCCATTCGGAACATTCTGAACATACCCGACGTCCCGTTTGAGCCCGGGCCGCGGCCGCGGACGTGCCAATGGGTGACCAGCGAGGGGGCGCCGTGGACATTTTGCGACGTACCCGTGGCGCATGCCGGCACCTCGTTCTGTGCGCACCATCACGCGCGCGCCTGGTACCTTCCACCGCCCAAAGCGCCAGGAAGCCGCTCTGAGGCTTGAGCGGGCAGCGCCTCCGGTGGGGCGGCGGGGAAAAACCAATAATTAACTTTAAGGGGGGTGATGTGATGCCGGGCAGGCAAAGGTTTGTGCGGAGGGGTGCAGCGCCATGAGCTTGCAGCTGACCGCGGATTATGTCGGCCGGCGGATTGAGCATGCCGGCGCCGTCATGCGCTGTCTGTGCGTGAAACATCCGAGCACGCTGCTGGCGCAAGGGCGCGCGCTGCTCGTTGGTGAGGCGCTGGAGGGGTATGTGGCGAGCGGTGATGCGCGCGCCTATCCGACGCCCAGCGCGCGCGACGTATCGCTCATGGATGAGGCGCTGTCTTGGATTTTGTTGATTCCCAACCAGACCAAGCGCCGCGTGGTGTCGCTGCGCTCGCAATATCATCCGCTGCGCGAGCGCCACGTGATAAGCTGGCGTGCGTGTGGAGAAAAATTGCGGATCTCGGACAAAAGTGCGCAGCGCTGGCACGCGGAGGCTCTGATTTTCATGCAAGCGGCGCTGGCTGGGTGGGAGGTGAAAAATCCCGCCGGCTGTCGTGTGTTGGCGGGGCATATCAGTTTGGGGTGGTTGGAGGAGGGCTGAAGGGGCGGCGTCCCGCTGGCTGGCCCCGTGCTGGTTCAGTGCCGGGCTGCAAAGGCGTGAAGGTTGTGGTGGCCGCTTTGTCAAAAAGCGGCCACTTTTTTTGTTGCCTCGGCCGGGGAGGAGCGTGGCGGCGCGTTGCAAGCGCGCGCCGGCATGGCGTTGCGCTGTGATGCTGCGGCCGCTCTTGATCGGCGGCTTTCAGGCCGGTGGCGCCACGGGCAGAGTCGCGAAAGCCGCTTATCAAGAAAGTATTCTTGAATGTTTGGTAAAGGAGTTTGGTTATCACCAAATCGTGATAATTTTTCTGTCGCAAATTCCGCGTTATTAGGCTACACAGTGATTATTCTGAAGTTCTTTGCGCGGCGCTGAGTTCAAGAAAAAATACTTTATTTATGGCCCGCCAGTAGCCCAGAATTCCCGCTTCCGGGCAGGTAACGCGGCCGGAACAAAACCCATTTTTGAGAGGCAGAGGCGTCGCGCTCCATGCCATCATCACGATCCGTCAGGGGCTCGCCGTCGGGCCGGGTGCGCATACCGCAGCGTGGGGGGACGGATGCCCCGGATGAGGCCCGGAGTGCCGTGCCGGCGCGGGCCGGACGGCCGGAATGGCTCGGACTGTTGGCGCAGGTGGCGCCGGACGTGGCCCGCTTGTTGGCCCCGCCGGCACCGCCGGCACTGGACCAGGAAAAAACGCTGCGCGAGCGGCGCACCGAAGAGCTGATCGCGCTGCTGGATGACGGGTGGTTTCTGGCGGATATCGCCCGTTTATGGGGCTGTGGCCGGAGCGGGTTGAACGCCTGGATCGCCCGGGACAATGAACGCGCCGCGCGTGCCAGGCTCTCGCGTAAGCAGGTTTCGGATCTGTGGGCGAAAGCGGGCATGCAAATGCTGGTGTGGGCCGCGTCGGATAAGAACGAGCTCAAACGGGCAACCGAGATTGCCAATTACTGTAAATGGATGGCGAGCAAGTTTGACCCTGACTCTTATGGCACCCGCGTGGCGGTGCAGAATGAGGATGAGCGGACGGCCCGCGAGTTGACCACGGCGGAGCTGATGATCATCGCCAATGGCGGCACACTCAAGGCCAAACCCTGAACTCTTTTGCTCGTGCCGGTTTCACAACTACGCCCAACAAAGTTTTTGCGCCGCTTTTTTCAAAAAGCGGCCACTTTCTTCCGCTCTAACGCGAGGATTGGTTCGTGGTGGTCTCTCGCGAGGAAGCGGCGCGCCTGGTGTTGGAACGCAAGGCCGCCGGGGAGACGTTTGAAGGCTATTGCCGGGCGGTTTTGAAAGAGCTTGGGCACGCGCCGGCGGCGCATCATTTGCGGCTGATTGCCGAGCTTGACGATGTGGTGATGGGGCGGGGGGATCGGCTGCTGGTGACGATGCCGCCCGGCTCCGCCAAGTCCACCTATGGTTCGGTGCTGTTGCCCGGCTATTTTTTCATGAAGCGGCCAGGGGCGTTGATGATCGGGGCTTCGCACACGGCCTCGCTGGCGGAACTGTTTTCGCGGCGGGTGATGGCGACGATCCGGGCGCAGAAGCTGGTGCTGGGCTATGGGTTGCGCAGCGAGGCGGCCGCCGGATGGTTGACGACGAACGGGTGCGAATATCTGGCGGCAGGCGTGCGCGGCCCGATCACGGGGCGGCGCGCCGACCTTGCGGTGATCGATGATCCGGTGAAGTCGGCTGAGGAAGCGGAAAGCCTCACCATCCGAAACAAGGTATGGGATT
This sequence comes from Acidocella sp., assembly GCA_035493735.1. Taxonomy (GTDB): domain Bacteria; phylum Pseudomonadota; class Alphaproteobacteria; order Acetobacterales; family Acetobacteraceae; genus Acidocella. The sequence goes on along the minus strand of DATJHR010000019.1, from coordinate 31,476 downwards.
GGTATTGGTTCGACCTGCTCACGCGCCTGCGGCCCGGCGGGCGCGTGGTGCTGATCATGACGCGCTGGCACGAGGACGATCTTGCCGGGCGGCTGCTGGCGCAGGAAGCCGGCTGGAAGGTGTTGCGCATTCCTGCAGAGGCTGAGGAGAACGACCCGATCGGCCGCGCGCCGGGCGAATTTTTGTGGGGCGACCAGGCGGGATTCGATTACGCTGGCGATTTGCGGCGCAAGAAAGCGGCGTATGCGGCAGCGGGGCAGATGCAGGTGTGGCACGCTTTGTTCCAGGGCGCGCCGCGAGCGCCGGACGGTAATATCTTTAAGGTCGCGAACATCACAACGATCGCCGCTGGTCCGGCGGGTTTCAAATGGGTGCGCGCCTGGGATTTGGCGGCGACCGCCAAAGCCGGGGACTATACGGTGGGCGCGCTGCTGGGGCGCGGGCCTGACGGAAGATTCTGCATTGGCGATATTGTGCGTTTGCAAGGCGGCCCTGAAGAGGTGGGGCGTGTGCTACTGGCCACGGCCTCGCGCGATCGTGCCGCGTTCGGGACTGTTACGATTTCGCTGCCGCAGGATCCCGGTCAAGCCGGGAAGACGCAGGTTGCTTATCTAACGCGCCTTCTGGCCGGTTCTCACGTCGTGTCTTCGCCGGAAACGGGCGACAAAACGCAGCGCGCCATGCCGCTGGCGAGCCAGGTGAATGCCGGAAATGTTTCGATGGTGGCGGCGCCGTGGAATCGGGTGTTGCTGGATGAATTGGGCGGCTTTCCGAGCGCCAAGCATGACGACGCCGTGGACGCTCTGAGCCGCGCTGCCGCCGAGCTGATGGCGCCGAGAGCGCCGGCCAGGCGGGTGCCAACATCGTATATGATGAGGTGAGTCTTGGACATTCTTTCCCTTCGCGCCGGCATGAACCTGGCGGATGCCGATTATCCGGCCCGTGTGGAACGGTTGATTTTCCTCGCACGCGTGCGCGACGGCCAGCAATATGACCACATTCCCATCCCGTTTTCTTGCGAGCGGACACCCGGCGGGGCCTATATCAAGCTATGCGACCGGCGCCCGAGTGTGCGCACCGGGCTATGCCGGACGGTGGTGGATGACGCCGTGTCGCTGCTGTTCAGCGAAGCGCGTTTCCCGGCGATCCATTCCAAGAACGAGAAGTTGCGCGGCGCTGCCCAGGCGTTGGTGAGGGAAAGCGCGCTCTGCGAGTTGATGAATGAAGCGGCGGTGAAGGGCAGTATTGGTTCGGTTTCGATCCTGATGCGCGTGCTGGGCGGGCGCGTGTTCTTCGAGGTGATGGACAGCACCTATCTGACGCCGATCTGGAATCCGCAGGCGCCGGACACGCTGCTGCGTGTAACCGAACGCTACAAAGTTAAAGGCGCCGAACTCGCGGCACTCGGTTATGAGGTGGATGAAGCCGAGACGTATTGGTTTCAGCGGATCTGGGATACCAGCACGGAGATGTGGTTTTGGCCGATCTCGTTGGTCGAGGCAGCGGATGGCAAGAAAGCCGCGCTGGATGACGGACGCACCGTGGTGCACGGGCTTGGCTTCGTGCCGATGGTTTGGATTCGGAACCTTCCCGGCGGCGACAAGATCGATGGCGTTTGCACCTTCGAAGCGGCGATCTCCACGGTGATGGAGATGGATTATCAATTTTCCCAGGCGGGAAGGGGGCTGAAATATGCCGCGGACCCCACGCTGTTGATCAAGGAGCCGGCGGCGGCTGAGGGTGATACCCTGATCCGCTCCGCCTCGGAGGCGCTGGTGGTGTCGGAAAAAGGCGATGCCAAGCTGCTGGAAATAAGCGGCACGGCCGCTGCCGCGGTGATCGAGTATGTGCGACAGTGCCGCGAAATCGCGCTGGAATCCATGCACGGAAACCGCACCAACGTGGATAAGCTGAACGGTGCACAATCCGGCCGCGCTTTCGAAATGATGAACCAGGGCTTGATCTGGCTGGCCGATAAATTGCGCATCAGCTATGGCCAGCGTGGCATTTTGTGCCTGGTGAAGATGGTGTTTGCCGCGGCGCGGCAGCGTGAGATCCGGGTCGCGGGGGCGCCCTTGGCGGCGTTCGATACGTCGGATTTGTCGCTGATCTGGCCCCGCTATTTTCCGCCGACCTATAACGAAAAATTTCAGGAGGCACAGGCCTATCGTACGTTGTTTGAAGGCGGCTTGATCTCGCGGCAGCGCGCGGTCTCGAAGATGGCGTCCGACAATGACGTGGAAGACGTGGCTGAGGAAGAAAAACTGATCGATGCCGACATTGCCGCCCGCACGGCCCGCGAGAAGGTGCAGGCCGCGGATAGGGGTTAAGAAAGTGGCCGCTTTTTGAAAAAAGCGGCGCAAAAACTTTTTGAAACTGGGCCGGCGGCGGTGGCACCAGAACGGGTGAACGCCGCTTTATTTGCAAGGGAATCCTATGTCTGAAGAGGAGCAGAAAAAGGACGCTGGGTTGACGTCGGTACCTGACCTGGCCGCGAAGTTGGCCACGAACGCGGATGCCGAGACCAAGGCGTTTCTCGCGGCTGTGTTGAAAGCGTCTGAGGCGCAGGCGGCCGAACTTGCCGCCGTGCGGAAAAGCCTGGAGACCAGTGAAGCCGAACGCAAGGGCGCCGAGACGGAAGCACGCGATAAAATGCTGCGCGCTGACCTGCGCACGGCGGCCAAGGAGGCCGGCGCGGTGAATGCCGGCGATATTTTGGCGTTCGTGGATGTCGCGGAGGTGACGCTTGGCGCCGACGGTGCGCCGACCAACCTTGCCGACCTTGTCAAGAACGTGAAGGAGGCTAAGCCGTATTTATTCTCTGCAGCCAACACCTCCGCGACCCACATGCCGCCGCCGGCCAAGACCGCCGAGGCGAGGCACGCCAGCGAGCTGAAGCCGGCGGAATATAACGCGCGGCTGCGTGAGCTGGGCGTCGATGCCAATAAGATTCGCCGGCGTTAGAGGAAGGGAAAGGAAACGCTACTTTTTGTGAACAAAAAGTAGCAAAAAACTTTGTTGGTTTGGGCCGTGCTGGTTTCACGGCCACCGGCCTAAAATCAAAAAAGTTTTTGCGCCGCTTTTTTCAAAAAGCGGCCACTTTCTTACTTCCGGCAAAGTGACAAAAGAAAAGGAATCCAAATGGGTATTCAGAATTTTCCTGCTTCCTTGCAGCCGATCATTCAGCAGGGCTTTCTCGAGCGTGAGTTCGAGCAGGCCCTGCGCTCGCAGCTGGCTTATCGCGAAGTCGCGGATCGTGAGGACATTGCGGTGGGTATTGGTGAGACCGTTACCAAGACCCGTGCTGGACTCATGCCGACCGTGACCACGCCGCTTGCGTCTGCAACCAACACCAATCTGGATAACGGTCTGACAACCGGCAACTGGTCGGTCGAGCAGTATACGCTGAGCATGAATTTCTATGCGGCCACCCTCGACCTTAACATGGTCACGAGCCGCGTGGGCATCGCCAATCAATTCCTGCAAAATGCCTATGCGAATGGCGAGCAGGCCAAGCGGTCTCTGGACGAGTTGGCGCGCAACGCGCTGTTTGCCTCCTATTTCAATGGCAACACCCGGGTGCGCGCCACGCTGGGCAGCGCGGGCTCGACGATTGCCGTCGACGATATTCGCGGCTTCACACAGGCGCCGAGTGTGGCCGGCTTTACGTCAGCCGCGGCCGCCATCGCCGCCGGTGTGCAGCCGACCTGGGCGCCGATTTCGAGCAGCAACACCATCAGCGTGGTCGTGGGCAGCGACACTTACACGCTGGTCGGCGCGACCGCTGACGCCACCAATGTGTCTACCGCGCCGAATGGGGTGTCCGGTACGCTGACATTCTCGAGCAATGTGAGCGTGGCGGACGGGACGGCCGGCAACAGCGTGATCGCGGCAAACGCTTCGGCCATCAAGCGTCCGAGCGGGCGCAGCAATACCGGCCTGTTGCAGGCCACGGATACGCTGACCATGAGCGTGTTGCTCGATGGCGTGGCGGCAATGCGCGCCAACGCCGTGCCGGGTGTCGGCGGCGGGCCGATGTATAACTGCTACCTGGACCCGGTTTCTTCCCGCCAGCTGTTCGCGGACCCGGATTTCAAGCAGTTGTTCCAGGGCGTGGGGCTGACCACGGAATTTGCGGCCGGCACGCTGGGATCGCCGTTCCTGGGCTTGCGCTTCCGCCCGACCACCGAGGCCTATGTGCAGCCGCATCCGAGTCTTCCCAACCTGTATGTGCGCCGCCCGATTATTTGCGGCCAGGGCGCGCTGATCGAGGGCGACTTCGCCGGTATGGCGGCCTCCGATGTGGCGCCGAAGGATTCCATCGTCAGCATCGTCGATGGCGTGGCCATGGTCACACGCGAGCCGATCGACCGTTTGCAGCAGATCATCGCGCAGAGCTGGTATTGGATCGGCGGCTTCTGCACGCCCTCCGATGTGACCACCACGCCGACCACCGTGCCGACCGCGACCAGCGCCTTGTACAAACGCGCTGTCATGATCGAGCATATCGGTTGATGATGAGCCCGGGACAGAAACGTGCGGCGCGCGCGGTGGCCAAGCCCGCATCCGCGGCTGTGGCGGCGGGCTTGCATGGCTTCGTGGCCCGGAGATTTTTCAGTGTGGCGCTGAACGGGCAGATCGTCTCATTCCACCCGGATCAGCGCTATGTGGTCGATGAAGCGGCCAAAGCCATCATCGGCGCCACCAGCGCGGACGTGACGTGGGAAACTCAAGGGGAGAATTGACATGAGTAGAACGACAAGGGCTGAACCGTCCGACCAAATCCTGCCGGTGGTGTGACATGGCCACGGGAAGCATTTCGCCTTTCTCTCCCATCGGCACCACGACCATTGCCGCCTCCAACGTGGCAGTGAGCGGCAAGGTGGCGGCGGCTGAGGCTTTGCTGGTTTATAACGCCACCGCCGCGACGGCGTTCGTTTCGCTCGGCGGTGTCGCCAGCACCGCGTCGACGCCGATCCCGCCGGGCGGACGGCAACTCTTCGCGTCGAACCCGTTCATCAGCACGGTGTCGGTGGTGCTCGGGAGCGGCACGGGCAATGTCTATGTTAGCGCGGGAAGCGGCACTGCTTATTAAGCGGCGGGCCGGCGGCGCTGAAACCAGCACGGCCCAAACTAACAAAGTTTTTTTGCTACTTTTTGTTCACAAAAAGTAGCTTTCCTTTCCTTACTCTTGCGAAAGCGTATCATGAGCGGCAGCAATCCGGCAACGCCGGTCTCCCCCAGCGATCAATACAGCAGCGCTGCGTTTTCGGATGATGAGAAGACGCAGGTTCGCCGTTATTGTGGTTATCCCGCGTACGGCGCCGGCCCGGCCGGATTTCAGGGGTGGCGATTTTTTCAGGCCTATGGGCTGATGGAATTCCGCCTGACTAATTTGTCGGCGGCGGAATATGCGGTGGTGCGCCAATATCTGGCCACGCTTTATGCGCTGGAACTGGCGATCCCCGCGGCCGGTGCCAATCTTATGACCGATGCGGCGGCGGCGTGGCAGCACAACAAGGATGAGGTGGCGCAGCGCGTGGGGCTCTACGACACGTGGCGGCGGCGGCTGTGCGGATTTCTCGGCCTGCCGCCCGGGCCTCATTTTGGCGCCGGTGGCAACAACATCGCGATGGTGGTGTGAATGTCGGAAAGCGCGATCGCGGCGGCCATCAATCTGGGGCTGGCGCGGACGGCGCAGGCGCTCGGCAGCCTGCATGCTTGGTATCGCCCGCAGGGAGCAGGGCCGGTGATTGAGCCGGGCAATTTGTGCGGTAGAGTGATGGCCTACGTGAGCAGCACCGCAAATCTGATGCCGCAATCGCCGGCCTGGGGAAAGGCGGACCGGTTCGGCGCCTTCGATGCGGCCGGCTTTTTGGCGGGCGACTATCTGGTGGCGCGTGAGACCTATTTTTTGACGGAAATCGTGCCGCTGGCGAGTTCGTTGCGCCTTGCGCTGTGCAATGAGGTTTTTACGTGGTCGCAGGTGCAGCGCACGGCCGCAGGGCCCGGCAACCGTGCTGGGGCGCTGGTGGCGGTGCCGCAGGCGACGGGCTGGCCGGGCTGGCTGCAGACGAGCGAGCGCCGCACCGTGCCGGACATGCACTTGCCGGGTACGGTCGATCAGCCGAACGCGCAGCTTTTGTTGCCGGCCTCGTTCCCCGGGCAGATCATGCGCGGTGACCAGCTGACCACCTCTGCGACACAGCCGGCGACCTGGACGGTGCAGTCGGCGGTTCTTTCTGCCAGTGGCTGGCAGGTTACGGCGATCCGCGCGGGAGCTTGAACCATGGCGACCATTGACGATGTGGAACAGGGCGTGTGCAACGCCCTGGCGGGATTGTTGTATCCCGGCACAAACTATCAGTTCGGGGAGGTTGGGAATTGTGCCGCGCCGTGGCTCGGTGCGCCCGGCGCGCCGATGCTGACGATGCAGACCCGGCTGTATATCGGCGAGCCGAGCGGCGCCGAGCTGGAGGAAGACATCGCGGCGAATATCAGCAATGTCGGCGTCATGCGGATCCAGGGCATGACCCGCAATGCCACGCAGTTCTTGCCGCATTGGCAGCAAGTGAGCCGGGCCACCCCGACTTTCACAGCCGCGATCGGCGGGCCTGGGGTGGTGTTCGGCGGCATCGCCGGGCCCGGCATGGTGGTGGGGGTGACCACGAACAAGGTTTGCTATGCGCGGCGCCTCTGTGCCGCCGATACGCCGGCAAGCGTGGCGAGTGCGTTCGCGGCGCTGATTCCCGGGGCGAGTGCGGCGGGGGCGGCGCTCGCCTGCGGGCCGGTCGCAGCGGCACGGGTGGTGGCGGACCAGGCCGCCTTTTACGCCACAGGCCAGCAGGAGACGGTGATTTCCGTGACCATCCTGGCGACGGCCGGGCCGGGCGAGAATGGTTACTTGAAACGAGCGGCGCTGGGGCGCCTTGTCGCCGGGCTGAAATGCCTGCTGACGCCGACGGGGACTCTGACGCGCTTTATTGGTCTAGCCGATGGCACCAGCGCGCGGATTCTCGCCGAAGATGAGCGCGACGACGACACGCCCAAGCGTGACGACATCTGGCGCCGCTGGTTTTCGTTCCGCTGTCTGTTCGATGAGGGCGTGCTGCAGACCCAGCCGAGCGCGCTGGCGCCGCTGCTGCTGGTCGGCACAGGGGCTGGACAGATTTTCTGGGCCGGCGACGGGCCGCACATGGGCAGCGTGATGACCGATGGGGCCGGGAATGTGGTCGGCGACCCTGCTGGCACGATGTTGGGAAGTTTTTCATGAGCAATTCCGTCACGGTTTCCGTGAATGGCGCCGGCACGGTCGGCGTGGCGCTGGCGGTGACCGGCACCGTTGCCCCGGCTGGCGACACGGTGCAGGTGCAGCTTTCGACCAGCGCCACCACACTGCCCACCGGGGCCTGGACCACCGCGAGCACCGCCAACGGCACGTTTGCGACCACTTTGACGCCCGTGGCGGGCGGGACGTGGTATGTGTGGGCCTATGACCCGGTGACGGGGGCGCAGGCGGTCAGCGGGGCTGTTCTGGTGGCCTCGCCCGCCTTGCAGACCGTGGCGGCCTTGCCCATTCCCACCGCCGTGGTGGCGAGCCTGCTGGGCGGCAGCGCCGCGGGCGAGACGCCCGATGAATTGCCGGCGGCGGGCGCGCCTTCGGGCACCGACACGGCTTTGGTGGCGCAGAGCGGCAAGAACATCCTGGCACAGCCTTTCAGCGTGATCGCGCAATGGCTCGCCACGCAATTGCCTGGGCTGCTGCTCCCTTCCGTGCCCGTCACCGCCTCGCTCGCTCTGGAAACCCCGCTGCATAACCAGCGGATTTTGGTGGTGGAAGCGGCTGGGGTCACGCTGACGCCGCTATTGGCCTCTCTGGGCGACGGTTTCGCCTGCACCGTCATCAATGCCTCAGGCACGACCGTGGCGCTCTCGGGCATGACCACGAACACCGGTGCCACGCAGATCGCCGCCGGCGGCATCGCGCGCATCTATGCCTATGGCAGCACGCCGACCGTGGTGGCCGCGCTGTGACGGCGCAGATCATCACCGCCGGCCGGCTGCTGCTGATCCGCCCCGGCCTGGCGCTGATGACGGGAAATGTCGCCAGCAGCGGCGGTGGCGGCAGTGGACTCTCCAACATCACCCTGTTTGGCCACGGCCAGAGCAACGCAGCCTATGCCAACGATCAGGACGGGGCGCTGCTGGCTTTGGCGCAAGCCGTCTCGGCCTATCTCGGTGCGGCCGGCACGCCGGCGCAAGTTTCCGGGCCCGCCTCGGACGTGAGCGGCGCGGGCGTTTATACCGGCGTCGCGGGCTATGGCTCGTTCCTCAGCTATGGCGGGGATACGGCGGCGGCGGCCAGTGCGGCGGCGTACACCGCAGATGGCGTGGCGATGCTCGCCATGATCGCCGGCCTGACGACGGCGGCGCGCGCGGCGACGTTGGCGGGCATCCTCTATTGGGGCGAGACGGATAGTGCGCTCACCGCTTTCAGCGGTAGCGGCGGCCTCGGTTATGCGGACAAGCCCGTCTATAAGGCGGCGCTGCTGAACGACATCGGGCAGATCCGCGCCGCTTTCGGCAAAAGCGCGGCGCAGATGCCGTTTGGGTTGTTCGGGCCGCCGTATGGCACGCCCGCCGGGTCGGCCATGGTGCGCGAGGCCTGGGCAGAGTTGGCGGCGAATCCGGCGAACAATCTGATCTGGGCGGTCCGGCAGACTTACGATTCGATCACCCGCGGCGATGACTGGAATGCGGCCACCGGCGTTGAAACCACCGGGACGCCAAATCCCGGCCATCGTGACGCGGCGGATAATGTGGCGTTCTACCGGCGCGCGGCGCTGGTGATGGCCCGCGCGATCCTGGCCAGCAACAGCGCGGCCGCTTGACCACCTTCAATTCTTGAACTTTCGCAACAAGGAACATCCGCATGGCTGCTCTTTCCACCTATCTGGCGAACAAACTCATCGACCATATCCGCGGCGTTGCGTCTTACACCATGCCGACCGTCTATCTCGGCCTCGCCACCACGACGCCGACCGCATCAACGCCAGGAACCGAGCCGACTTATACCGGCTATGCGCGCGTCCCTCTGGCGGGTCTGTTGGCGGCGGCTTCTGCGGAAAGCGGCAGCAATTCGAGCGTCATCAATTTCGGCACCGATACCAGCGGCAGCGCGACCATCGTGGCGTTCCAGACGTGGGACGCCGCGACCGGCGGGAACATGCTGGAATTCGCACCGTGTTCGCTGTCGGTTTCCACCGGCATCACGCCGCAATTCGCTGTCGGGGCGTTCACCACGACGATGAGCTGAGCCATGGCCTGGACCTATGCGACCGTGAAGGCGGCTGATGCCGCGTTGTCGCCTGCCGTTGCTGATCCCGGCGCAGCGGCGGCCGCGCTCAATGCGCAGACCACGACGCAGGCCGTGCCAGTCTCCATCGCGACGCTGCACGGCATCCTGATGCTCGCGAGCACTTCGGATTGGGACCGCATCACCGTGCGCTCGGCCGCGGCCTATTCCAGCGGGTGGCCTGCAAATCCGGCCACCACCGACGCGGCAATCGCGGCGGCGAAACTGGCCGTGAGCCTGGCGGGCAGCAAAGTGGACAGCGTATCCGTCGCCGACTGGCCCGGGTTTCTGGCGCCGTTGCAGGTGCTGCAAACGGCCGGCGACGTGTCAGCCGCATCCTACACCGCGATCGCCGCGCTCGGCTCTGTGACGGCGGCGACTTGGCAGCCCGCTTTAACGGCGGGTGACATTCAAACAGCGAGAGCCCAGCCATGACGACATTCTCAAACGCTGCACCAATCAGCACGGCGCTCACCATCGCAAGCCTGTCCTCGCTCGGGTCTGGGGCGTATTCCGCGCCGTCCTCGCTCGTGGACAATACCGCGGGGATGATGAGCTATCTGCGCGGGATGGTGCGGCTGTCGTTTTCAGCCGCTTTGACGGCGGGGACTGGCGCGCCGTTTATCACGCTCTATCGGCTCAAGGCGGCGGATGGTTCGAACCTCCCGAACCCACCGGGTGCTGCTGCCGCAGCGCCATCGCCGAACGCGCTGCAATCGATCCGGCAGCTGGTGGCCTCTGGCTCGTTTCTGACCGTTGATTTTGAGCCGTTTGATTTGGACCCGTTTTACTATGGGTTTCAGATTTACAATAACAGCGGCGTGGCGTTTTCCGGCACCGTGACGGCGACTCTGTATCGGTGGAATGTCCAGGGGGCCTAACACATGGGCCTGTTTAATGATCCCAGGTTTGACGATACGCTCGTCGCACCTTCCGTAGAGGCGGAAATCAATTGGAACGATCCGCTGGCAGCGGGGCTCGTTCTGTGCATGCCGCTCAACGGCAACGCCAATGATCTCTGCGAAGGGCCGGCTGGATCGTATTACGGTTCGCCATTATTTGCGCCAAGTAAATTTGGGCAGTCTTTTTATGCTGCCGGCTCAAATTCAGTCTATGTGCCCGAAAAGCCGGCGTTCGATGTAACGGCGGGCACGATTTCGGCGTGGTTTTGCCAGACAGCAACGCTAACCAGTTATGCTGGCGTGTTCGGTAAACAATCAGCGTGGTTCCTGCTTGTACACGGCAATCAGATTAACGGTTGGCAGTGGGGGTCTGGAGGGGCTAACATTGGCGACACGTCTTTAAACACATTCGATTCTAAATGGCATCATGCTGCGTTCACGTTTCAAAGTGGCGTAGCTGGCGGTTCCACCTTGTATGTTGACGGCGTAGCCATCGCCTCTGGAGAGATGGTTGTTAGCGCCCAAACGTCTAATATAACCATCGGTTCGGCGCTAAGCGGTGGAAATGGTCAATGGTTTACTGGCCTAATATCCAACGCTTTAATCCATAACAGAGTGCTCTCGGCTGCGGAGGTTGCGCGGCTCGCCGCCGAGCCGTTCGCGATGCTGCGGCCTCGCACCAAGCGGCAGATTTACGCCGCTGCAACACCTCCCTCCGGTGCGCTAACAGGCGCGGCGAGTGCCACGTCATCAGCGATCGGCACGCCCACCGGCACCGCCAAGGCCACGGGCGCGGCAAGCGTCGCCAGCACGGCCACAGGCGCTCTGGCGGGCGAGGGGGCGCTGGTCGGCACTGCGGCGGATGTGTCCACGGCCGCGGGCACGCTGAAAGGCTCGGGCGCGTTGTCCGGCACGGCAGCGGCCTCCGCGACGGCAACCGGCAACCTGACTGGCCAGCAACCTGGGTTGTCTGCCACTGCGGCTGCGGCCGCGGGTGCGAGCGGAGCCCTGACGGGGTCCGGCGCGCTCGCTGCGGCGGCGGCAGGTGCCTCGGCCGCCACGGGCACGCTCACCGCCAAGGGCGCAGCGCCAGCTTTTGTGCTGCCCGCTTCGCTGGGAACCGGGATCGGGCCGCAGATTGTCGCGGCCAAGCTTGCGGGGGCGACGGTGGTGCTCACCATCCAGCATGATGGCGGCACCGATCTGGTGGTGCCGGCGCTGAGTTCGCCGGATGGTACGGCCGCGCCACTGCCGGCCCAGGGGGTGGGATTCAGCGTCATGGATGGCGGTAGCATCACCGCGCCGGGTCCGATCATCCAGGCCGTGGCCTGTGTCCGGCTGGATGCGACGCATTTGCAACTCACGCTGGCGAGTGCCCCAACGAACGAACCCAATGCCTGCCGGCTGTTCTATCCATGGCCAGGCGAAATGTGGGCCGATCAGCTCTTGACGGAAATCGGCCGAGGCTGCGCCATCACCGATAATTTCGGGTCGATCGCGGTGCCGGCGCAGTGCGACTTGAATCAGCTTCTGGGTGCCGGGTGGCGTGTGAACATGCCACTGGTCTCGCCCATGACCATGACCGGCAGCGGCGCATCAGCTAGCGCTGAGTTTGGGATTGCTCTGTCATGACCGAAATCGATGATGCGATCAGCATCGCGAAACTGCAAGTTCTGCTCGAAGCAGCACAGGGAGACCTCAAGAGTCTTGAGGCGCAGATTGAGGATTTGCGCGCGGATAAATATCGCATTCAGGGTGGAAAGGCCGTGCTCTGGTTCATCGGTTCTGTCATCTTCGCTTTGTCGGCGATTTTTTACAACACCCATATCCCTTCTGGTGTGAAGTCAATCTTCCACAATTAAGGAGTCTCCATGGTTTTTGCACCTACGCCGCCGGTGAACCAACCTGGCGCGACACCGTTTTCGTTCGCGGCCATCGAAGCATTGGCGGCTGCGGCGGCGGGCGCGGGTACGCCGACCTCAGCGCCCTCGATCACTCTGACCAGCCCACCGGCCACCGGCACGGTCGGCACCGTTTTGGCGATCACCGGCACGGTGACACCGAGCGGTAGCCCTGTGCAGGTGGGGCTCTCCAACGCCGCGACCGTGGCGCCGACATCATGGACGGCAGCGACTGTGAATAGTGGCACATGGAGCGTTATCATCACGCCGAACGCCACCGGCACCTATTACATCTGGGCCGAGCAGACCAACAGCACCGGCGTGCAGGCTGTGTCCGCCGCCGTGACCGTGAGCGCGGGCGCTGGCGCGCCGACCATCGCGAACACATATGGGTCAACATACACGTGGGCTATCAATCCGAACTTTGCCCCGGCGACATCTTATTCCTCGGCGACCAACGGCGCGGCCGCCGGCGGCACGCCGACCACCTCGATCCCGCTGCAATTCACGCTCTCGCCTGCCGATGCCACCAGCGGCGACACTGCGCATATTTTCTGGACCACGACCGCGCCCACCACGATTCCCACGAGCGGCGAGAGCGGCGTGACCTATGGCACCAGCAGCAATGCCACCAGCGTGATCAATGGCGGCGCGGCCGTCGCGGCCTATGCCTGCGCCCCGAACGTTGCTGGCACGTATTATCTGTCCGTCTGGCTCAAATCCTCAAGCGGCACCGTGCAGGGCGGCATCGTGTTGTCGCCGATCACAGTTACGTAAGAGAAAAGAAAGAGGCCGCTTTTTGAAAAAAGCGGCGCAAAAACTTCTTCGATTTTGGGCCTGTGCAGCGAAACCAGAACGGCCCAGTTTTAACCCTTTGCGCAAGGACTCCCTCATGCCGATTGTTCAAAGTGGCACGCTCAACACCACTGCGCTGATCGTGCCCGATCTTTATGTCGTGATTGTTCCGCCTTCCATCACGCAGCTGAATGGCGTGCCGACCGATGTTCTGGGCATCGTCGGTACCGCCACCTGGGGGCCGGTCGGCGTTCCCACTGTGATCGGCGACATGGCGGATTATGCCGCCGCCTTTGGCCCGGTGATGCCGCGGCAATATGACATGGGCACCGCGACGGCGATTGCCGTGCAGCAGGGGGCGCAGAATTTCCGCTGCGTGCGCGCCACGGACGGCACCGACGCCAAAGCCAGCGTAGCGATCCTCTCGGCGCTGACGCTGACGGCGAAATATACCGGCACGCTCGGCAACAACATCGTGGCCACGATCTCCGCCGGCTCGGCGGCGAACAGCTGGCGCCTCACCCTCACCATTCCCGGCTTCACGCCGGAAGTCTTCGATAACATTGCCGGCACCACCACCACGGTGTGGGCGAACCTGGCCAACGCGATCAATAACGGGTGCAGCGCGCTGCGCGGCCCGTCGCAGATCGTGAGCGCGAGCGCGACCGGCACGGCCGGTACCATCATCGCCGCCACTTACGCCTTTACCGGCGGCACCGATGGCGTGGCCGCCATGACCGACACGCTGATGCTGGGCGTGAACACCCCGCCGTACAGCGGCATGTATGCCCTGCAGGGTCAGGGCTGCGGCATCGCCATGCTGGCGGATGTGACGAGTTCCACCACTTGGGCCACGCAGATCGCCTTTGCGGTGGCCGAGGGGCTTTACATGATCATGACCGATCCGCCGGGCGAAGCGCTGAATGCAACGGGGATCACCACGGCCGTGGCCAACAAGCAGACGGCGGGCGTGGACTCGCCGTGGGCGAAGCTGATGTTCGGCGATTGGGTCTATTGGCAGGATACCGCCAATAACGTTCTGCGCCTGGTCTCGCCGCAAGCCTTCGTGGCGGGACGACTGGCCAACCTTTCGCCTGAACAATCCGCGCTCAACAAGCCGCTTTACGGTGTGGTCGGCACGCAGAAATCCGGCATCCCTGGCACCGCGCAGCAGAGCGCTTATGCCAGCGCCGATCTCTCAGTGCTGTTCCAGAACGGGCTTGACGTAATCGCCAACCCGCAGCCGGGCGGCGCCTATTGGGGCGTGCGCGGCGGCTTCAACACCTCGTCCAGCGCCGCCATGAACGGCGACAACTACACGCGCCTGACCGATTATATCGCCGCCACGCTGCAGGCCGGCATGGGCCGGTACGTCGGCCAGGTGGTGAACGCGCAGCTGTTCCTCAACATCAAGGCGACCTTGCTGAGCTTCCTCAGCGGCATGCTCAGCCAAGGTCTGCTCGGCAGCACGGACGGCGCGCTACCGTTCTCGGTGGTGTGCGACACCAGCAACAATCCTGCATCGCGCACCGCGCTGGGGTATGTGCAGGCGGACGTGCAGATCCAATACCAGGCGATCAACGAGAAGTTCATCGTCAATGTCGAGGGCGGCCAGACGGTGACCATCTCGTCTTCGTCCGGCTCATCGTCGTAACGGGAGGACCGACCCATGCCGCAATTTACCATTGGTGAAAATGTCCGCGCCACGTTGATCGGCCCCTATGGGGCGATCACGGTGCCGGAGATGACGCAGATCACCACCAACCCGAACCAGAAGCGGGTTGACGTGCAGACGCTGAACGGCGTGACCAATTCGGTGGTGGTGATGCGTGGCCCCACCGGCACGATTCAGTTTGCCCGCGTGAACAATCAGATCGAAAATCTTTACGAGCAGATGTTCCAGGCCTGGAAAACCGGGGCGGCGATTCCCACCGGCTCGCTGACCCTGACCATCTGCGAATTGAACGGCACCCAGACGACGCAACATTTTTCGACCGTGACCTTCACGATCACGGATATCGGCCGCTATGAGCCGGGCCGTTCGGTGTTGCAGACAATCGAATGGGCAGCTGAGAGTTATAGCAACGCATGATCACCGTGACATTGGATGACGGCCGGATTCTGGAACTGAAGCCGGCCGAACCGCATGAGGCGATGCGGCTGGCCGAGGGCGTTGATGCGCCTGGCACTGGGCGCGAGCAGAAGCTGAGCGGCAATCGCGTGTGGTGGAACCGGGCGCTGCAGGTTGCGGCGGTGCGCAGCATCAATGGCATTCCCAACCCGTTCCCGTTCTCCCGCACGCATATCCGCGGGATGGTCGGGGATTTGGGCGTGGACGGCATAAAGAAAATTGCCGAGGCGCTGCGCGACGTGGTGGTGCCGCCGGAGACACGCGCCATCGAGGCATCGCCCTTGTCCGCTGTGGAGGAACTCGATCTGTTCGAGCTCGCCGGTGACTATGCCGACGTGCCGGGCTGGATCGCTTCGGCCTATCTCGCGGCACAGGTGCGGAAAGTGGATGGCGCAGTGTTGGCCTTTCCAGCAACGCAGGATGACGTGCGCGCACGGGTTGAACAGCTCGGCGCTGCGGGTCTGCTGGTGGCGTTCAACGCGATGCATGAGGCCTGGCCGGAGCCGCCATTGAGTGAGGTGGCGGCAAAAAACTAGCTGGCCGCCCGGCGTTGCGGGAGGCGGTGTTCCTGGCGGTGGCCGGGGCCGCACCCTCGATCGAGGCTGCGCTTGCCATGAGCGCGACACGCCGGGCGGCCGTGGTGATGATTGTGAAAGAGCTTGAGGCGCAGCGGGCGCGCGCCTGGCTGCGGATTTTAGCGCCCGGCGAGGAGAGGTGAAGGCGGCTTGCTCAGTCTGTCCGCCGTTGCCGCAGATGTTCACCGCTTCCATCAATCGGGCCGGAAGGGCGAGCGATGTCTAAGGTCGACCTTTACGAACTTGGCGTGAAATTGCTGGGTGATGAGCCGCCCCGATTGGGAACGCTCCGAGATGTTATCAATCAGGTCAACGCCACGCTGGCGCAGAGCCGTGCGCCAACCCAAGGGGCGGCAACAGCGGCCGGCGGGGCGGATCCGCGTCCACGGGTGTCGCTGCACAAGCCCCGCCAGGGCAGCCCTATAAGCGGCATGAGGGAACAGGCGGCGGCCGGCGTGGCTGCACGGCCGTTATTACAGCCGGATGCCGCGTCATCTTTCGACGTCACGCCGGCGACGGGGCGGCCGATCATTCATGCCGCCCACGTGCCGCGCCGCAACGCCCCGGCGTCTGTGCCGGTGGCCCAGCATGTAGCTTCGGGCACGCCATCGCCGGAGCACGGGCACGCCCGAGCCAAAAGGCATGCTGACCGGGTGACGGCAGCGGAGCTGCCGAGCCTGCTGGCGACGGCTACGCCGGACGGCATGAGGGACGAGCAGGCCCTGCAGGCGGTGTTCATACGTGCCAACGATGATGGGCGGTACAAGGCGCCTCTCGCCGGCATTCCAGCCGGAGCCGAAGCGCATGTGGCCTTGTGGTACAGGACCGTGAGTAGCCTGCGCAACGTCGCCAGCTTCGCCTCCGGGCGCGCAGGTGCAACGAACCAAGACCGTAACATTCAGAATCATCCTGTTAGACGCGCCGCGATGGCGGGCGAGTCGGACATGGGGCGGGATGGTGAGACACGCGTCGGTGCGGCGATCGAGGGGACGTGGCGGCGCATCCGAAGACCGGGTGGAAAGGCCGCCGCTCCGGTCGGGGACATTGCATATTCGGGCGCGGCCGGTGGTGGCGCCGCGGATGGTGCTACGATCATCGGCGCGATTGTGACCGCGACATTGGCGGTTGCTACCGAGCAACTGGCGGCGCGGGAACAGCCGCCGGGCCGTGACGGCACGCAACTTGGTGGCGTGCCCGTGCCAGGTGCGACACCCGATCGGCCGGTTTACACCCGGATCGTCACGGACCAGTCGCCGATCCCGACAATGGTGACAAATCATGACGCGCTGACCAGCGCGACGGTCAACATGCTGGCGCAGCATCAAGCGTCCATGCCGACCGCGCCCACGGGGCTCAACAATCACCTCGTGCCGCCGGCACCGGGTGTTCCCGCACCAGGATCGTATCAGCCATGAGCATGAGCATCACCAGTTCGGTGCTTTCCGCTGTGCAGGCCGCCGGGCAGATGTTCGGCGGCTATGGCACGCTTACCATCGGGCCGATGCAGCTCTCCGGCCTGGAACTGCCGGAAGCCATGCCGGTGGGCGGCAAGCAGATGATCGGCGCCCATCCGATGGTGGGCGGCGGGCTATGCCTCGATGCGATGGGGCCGTTCGAGAACAGCATTTCATGGAGCGGCAAATTCACCGGGCCGAACCGTTCGGTGCGCGTGCGCTTGCTGGACAGCATCCGCAAAAGCGGTGCGGTGGTCACGCTCGCCTGGGACGTGTTCAGCTATCAGGTGATCGTGTCTGAGTTCGCCGCTGACACGAAATCCGTCGATCCGGTGCCATACAAGATTACCTGTACGGTGTTGCAGGACAATTCGGCGTCGCTCGGGAGCACGGTGATATCGCTTGTGGCCCAATTGGTGGCGGACGTCGCCAGCGGAAATATGGTGGGCGCGCTCTCTGTCGCCTCCGCCGGGGTGGTGCCGGTGATTAGTGCAGCGTCCGCCGCGGTGGCGGTCCCAGGCGCCACCACGCTGGGCACCGGCGCTTATGCTGCGGCGCTGAACGCGGTGAACAGCGCCGGAAGTTCCATCGGCGCTGCGCTGGGCAGCGCCAATCTAACGCTTGGCCAGTACGGCGCGAGCCTGCTTGCCAGCAGCCAGGCGGCCACCATGCCGGCCTCGATCCCGGCTTTGTCCGCCGACGTCACTGGCGCGGCACGTTCCGCCGGTGATGTCGCCAATCTCGCTTCAGCCGCCGGCTATTTCGGCCGCGCGAGCGTCAACCTGCAAAATGCGAGCGCTTGAGTCATGCAGCAAGTCACCGTGACGGGGACCACGCTTTATGCGCTGGCCGCCAAATATCTGGGCGATGCCACGCAGTGGCTGCGCATCGCCCAGCAAAACAACTTTTCCTATCCTTGCGATCCGCAGATCAGCGGGCCGCCGGTGACGCTGCTGATCCCGACCCCAGACCCCAGCGCAACCGGCGGCGCCCCCCAGCAATGAGCCAGAGCATTGCCAGCATGGCGCGTGCCCCGCGCGTTCAGGTGCTCGCGAACGGCCAGGCGCTCACCGGCCTGCTCTCGGTGCGGTGGAGCGACCCCAGGGCGTATCACGCGGGTAGCTTTGTGATCGCCAAGAGTTTCACGCCGGCGGACCCGAACGAGGCGGCCTGGTGGAGCGACAGCGCCAACCAGCAGATCAGCATTCAAATCAGTCTGGCGCTGGCAGGGACAGGCTATGTTCCGATGTTCGTAGGGCAGGTGGACCGTCATGTGCTCGACCCGTTGCGGCGGATCATCACGCTGCACGGACGCGATATGGCTGCAATATTTCTCGATACGCGCATCACGAGGACTTACCAGAACCTGACCTCCTCGGAAATTGCCAGGACCCTGGCTCAGGCCCATGGCATGACCGCGCAGGTGAGCGAGACCAGCGCGCTGGTCGGGCGCTGTTACAATGCCGATTATGATACGACCGCCGCCGGCGGGTTTTCGTGCGCGGTAAATGAATGGGACCTGCTGTGTCTGCTCGGCCAGCGCGAGGGGATTGTGCCTTACGTGCAGGGCAGCACGCTCTATTTCCAAAGTCCGTCGACGCCGCCGCCTTCTTACGCTTTGTGGGTCGGCCAGAATGCGGATGGCGTGATGATGAGCAATTGCAAGACGCTGACGTGCGAGCGCGCCATGACGATGGCACGGGATGTGAATGTCACCGTGAATTCGTGGCATTCTGCTAAGAAAACTGTGGTGACCGGGTCAGCCGTGGCGAAGAGCCTGACACAGTCGGCCACGAACGTGCCGCCGACCAATTACCTGTTTGAGATTCCCAACCTGACGAGCGCCCAGGCCGATGCGGCGGCGCAACGCCTGGCGCTGGACATTGTGCAGCATGAGCGCGTCATCACCGCCAGTCTGCCGGGCATTGCCACGCTGACGCCGCAAACCGTGTTCACGCTGAACGGCACCGGCACGGACTATGATGGGATTGCTTATAGCCCCGCCAGCGTTACGCACAGCGTGACGCCCAGAGGCGGTTTTGAAACTTTCATCTTGGCCCAGAATTCCTCGCCGCTGTCGCTCTATGACGGCGCCAGCGGAGCGCCGATTGGATGAGCATGCACAGGATTATGGCGGCGCAGGCACGCAGTGTCGTCGGGCAATTCAGCCAGTTCGGCGCGCCGCGCTGCGGACTCGTCTCGTCTTTCAATCCGCAGACTTATTGCGCGAAAGTCCTCATCCAGCCGGAGAACACGCTGACCGGCTGGTTGCCGATCCTCTCCTTCTGGGTCGGGCCGGGCTGGGGGTGCGTCGCGCCGCTGCCGCTTGGCGTGCAGGTGTTGGTGCTGCCTGATCGCAACGATGCCCAGCAGGGCGTGATTTCCGGCGTACTGTACTCGGATGTGGATACGCCTCCCAACAGTGCTGCTGCCGGTGAGATTCTGCTCCTGCACCAGAGCGGGTCTTTTGTGACGCTGAAAAATGATGGTTCGGTGGACATCAATGCGCCGGCGGGGCTGAACATCACCGGCAACGTGAAGGTGACAGGGACCATCACCGCCAGCGGCGACGTGATCGGCGCGGGGATCAGCCTCAGTAATCATGAACATCCTTATTTCCCCGGCACGGGTGGTTCGACCCTCACCGGGAAAGGGCAGGGCTGATCATGGCTGACATTTCACATAGCATGGGCGCGGATTTGAGCTTGAGCGCCACGGGTGATCTGCTCGTGGTGAGCGGTGATGCGCTCACGCAACAGCGCGTGTTGCGGCGTCTGCTCACCAATGCCGGCGATTATATCTGGCACCTCGCTTACGGCGCCGGGCTTGGCCAGATGGTGGGGCAACCGACAAATCAAGCGGCGATCGAGAACATCATCCGCAGCCAGATTTTTGCGGAGTCCGCCGTCGCGCAGGTGCCCGCGCCCATCGTGACCACCACCGTGAACACGGACGGTACGGTGATGACGACGATCCAATATGCCGACGCCATAACCGGCGCCAGTTCAACGCTCACCTTTCAGGTCAAGTGATGGAACTTTCCCTTCAGACATTCTCGACCATGCTGAATGGCATGGCCGCCGCCGCGCAAGCCGCCGCCTCCCAAGCGCTGGACCTGCTGGTGGGCTCGACGTTGCGCGCCATTTTCGAGGCGGTGGCCGGGCTGTGCCTGTGGCTGCAATGGCAGAACGTGCAGGTGCTGCAAATGGCGCGCCTGACCACCGCCAGCGGTACGGATTGTGATAGTTTCGTGGGCGACTTCCCGCTGTTCGGCGGGCGCCTGGCCGGCGTGGCCTCGTCGGGCCAGGTGACGTTTGGGCGCTACACCGCCACGCAGCCGGTGCAGATTCCGGTTGGCGCGCTGGTGAAAACCAATGACGGCACGCAGAGTTTCACGGTTGATCTCGATACCACCAACCCGGCCTATCAGGCGGACCCGAGCGGTGCGACGCAAGGATGGTTCAATCTGGCCGCCGGCGCGGCGGCGCTGAATGTCACCGTCACCAACAATGCGGTGGGGACCGCCGGCAACGTTCTTGCCGGCACCATCGGGCTGATCGCCAGTTCCGCGCCTGGCCTCGACACCGTGACCAATGCGAGCGCCTTCACCAACGGCATGAACGCCGAGACCGATGCCGCGCTGAGAGCGCGCTTCGCTTTGTGGTTCAGTTCGTTGAGCAAGGGCACGCCGGCGGCGATCGACGCCGCTGTGGCAGACGTGGCGCAGAACCTCACCTGGCGGCAGGTGAACAATACCGATGCCGGCGGCAATGACGCGCCCGGCACCGTTACCGTGATTGTGGATGATGGCAGCGGTGCCACGCCGTCCAGCACCATTGCCATGGTAGCGGCTTCGGTGCAGGTGGTGCGGGCGGCGACGATCAATGCCTATGTGATCGCGGCGACGCCGCTGGCGGCCAATGTCAGCATGACGCTGACCACCGCGCTCAACACCAGCCATGCCACCGCCGTGGCGGCGGTGGAGGCGGCGCTGGCCGCCTATATCGGTACGCTGGGCGTCGGCAACCCTCTGCCCTACACGCGCCTGGCCCAGCTCGCCTATGATGCCAGCAGCGCCATCACCAACATCTCTGGCCTCACCTTGAACGGGGGCACCGCCGATCTGGTGCCGACCGATTTTCAGGTGGTGCGGGCCGGCACCCTGACGGTGGCGTGATGGCAACCGGCGATCAGGCTGATTTCCAAGCGCGGTTGCGCGGGCTGCTGCCCGCCAATTGGTTCGCTGACGCGACGCCGGTGTTGAACCTGGTGCTGGCCGGCAGCGCCAACGCACTGGCCGCCATCTACCGGCTCATCGCCTTTACCCGGGCGCAGACGCGCCTTGCCACCACGCAAGGCGGCTTCGTGGATCTGTGGGCCAATGATTATCTCGGCGCGTCGATCATCCGCCTGCCCCAGGAAACCGACACCGCCTTCAAGGCGCGGACGCAATGGACGATCACCGCGCCACGCGGCACCAAGGCGGCCCTGAAGGAAATGCTGGAATTTCTGACCGGAAACGCGCCGCGCGTGATAGAGCCCGCCAACACTGGCGACACGGGCGGCTGGGCAGGGCCGCTCGGCACCGAAGGCGGCGGTATGTTCGCCTGGGATGATGGCAGCGGCACGGTGGGTGCGGGTGCCTGGGGCAGCTTGGCTCTGCCCTATCAGCTCTTCATCACCGTGTATCGCCCGGCGCTGCAAGCCTCGGCACCGCTGGGCGGTTGGACCGGCCCGCTGGGCACTGAGGGCGATGCGCTCGGCGGATGGGCCGGGGCGGCGCCCTATACCAGCGACAGCGGTTCCCTAGCCTTCACCAATGACGACATGGTGGCGGCGACGCTGACCGATGCCTTCTTGATCGCGGCGGTTTACCAATGGATGCCCGCCGGGTCGATCGCTTGGGTTAATTTGTCGAATTAAGCAAGTAAGGGCCGCTTTTTGAAAAAAGCGGCGCAAAAACTTCTTCGAAATTGGGCCCGTGGCGCTGAAACAGCACGGGCCCAAACTAAAAAAGTTTTTTTGCTACTTTTTGTTCACAAAAAGTAGCCCTTCCTTTTCCTTTTTTAGGACCCCTCATGAATCGTACCATCGCCTATCCTGGTTCGCTTCCAAAATCCGCTGATTTTCTCAATGTGCAGCGCAACGCCATGATTTCTGGCGGGGCGATTCTGCAAGCAGTGTTCGGCACTTCGCCGGTTGCCTCAGGCTTCACCTGTGCGCCGCTTGCAGTGCCGGGCATGGGCGTGCAGGTTTCCGCCGGCGCTCTGACGCAATATACCACCGTCGATGCCACCGCCTATGGCGAGTTGGCTGCCGATCTCACCGAGCTCTGCGTCAAGCAGGGGATCAATCTCGACCCCACCACCTTGAGCATGGCCGCACCGACCACGGCGGGCCAGTCGATCGCCTATCTGATCGAGGCGGCCTTTGCGGAGACTGATGGCACGCCGGTGGTGCTGCCTTATGTGAACGCCGCCAACCCGAGCCAGCCTTATGCTGGCCCGAGCAATAGCGGCGTGGCGCAGAACACGACACGCGACCAGACCGTGACGCTGACGGTAAAGGCGGGTGCTGCGGCGGCCACGGGCGCGCAAGTTCCGCCTTCGGCCGATGGCGGCTATGTGCCGTTATTTGTGGTGACGGTTGCCTATGGGCAGACCGCGATCACGGCGAGCAACATTGCCCAGCACCCGAGCGCGCCATTCCTGCAAGCCAACCTTGCCAACATGCCCGCGCGTCTTCCGGGTGTGGTTGGCGCGGCGCGCAATGCGAAGATGCTGGTGGCCAGCGCGTCGACCACCGCGACCTTTACCGCTGATGAGATCACGGTGGAAACGGCGCTCGGCGGTGTGCCTTGGCGCCTTGCCAATTTCAGTTCAGGGATCAACCTTGCCACCACCGGTGCGGGCGGCATGGATACCGGGAGCGCGCCCGTTAGCGGCTATGTCGCGCTCTATGCCATTTACAATCCCACCTCCGGTGCCGCCGCGCTGCTGGGAACGAATGCCACATCTTCCATCGCGCCCAACATCTATGGTGGCACTGCCATGCCATCCGGTTACACCGCTTCCGCGCTTGTGAGCGTTTGGCAGACCAATACGAGCGGCTTGCTCGTGGCTGGATATCAGACCGATCGCGCCATCTATAGCAGTGGCATCAACGCACTGATAACGACAACGCAACAGGCCCAGGGCTCATACGCGGCGTTCAGCGTGGCCGGTGCGGTTCCGATGAACGCGAAAAGTTGCACCGGATCTGCGTTGATCACCACCAACGCTTCTCAGGCTAATCTCTTTTACGCACTTGCCGGTTCCGCCTCTGGCGTCGGTGTCATCGGCGGCGTGGAACAGTCCGCGCAAACAAATGGCGGCCTCCAGGGCTCAATTGGTGAAATTCCGATCATCACACCACAGACGCTTTATTACTACGCAGATGTGTCGGCGGGCACCATGACGTTCAGTGTGAACATTTCAGGATACAGGATCTAACAGCCATGTATGTGCAATTCACTGACGCGACGGAAACGACAATCGCTTCGGTCTTCAGCACGCCGCAACCTGCGACCTGGCCGAACCAGGGAACGGTGACGGCGAGTGACGCGCGCTGGGCGGCCTATTACGCCACGCTCCCGGCATCCGTGCAGGCGACGCTCACACCGCCCACGGCTCCGGTGTCCGCCCCTCTGGCACAGCAGGCCACCGCGCAACTGGCCGCCGGCGTGGCCGTGACGTTTTCCACCAGCACCACGCTGAGCGCAACCTACTCCACGACACTGGCGGCGCAGGTCAAAATCATGGCCGAAGCCAACTGGCTGATCAAGAACGGGACGTTCATCAACGGCACGACAACTTTGGTTCTGGTGGACGCGGCCGGCACGCCGCGCTCTTTCAACCCGACGCAGTTCGCGGCGTTCGAGGCGGCTTATGCGCCCTATGTCTCGGCGGTTGATCTGGTCTCTGACAGCAACCAGGGCACGCTGCCGGCCGCGACGCTGACGGTCAATGCTTGATGTTCAAGATCAGCGCCTTCATCAGCGGCCGTCTCGCGCAACTCCGCATTTTGCTCGTTCAAGCCGGCATGTGGGAGGATCGTGTTCTCAACGTCATCGATTTCGACGGCGACGCGAACATGACCGTCTCCACCCATACGGCACTCGCGGCAGGCTACCGGCCGCATAACGTGCGCTTGCCAGTGCCGGAGCGGAAATGGTGGGGTTGCGTCGGCTGCCGCATGCTCTCGTGTCTCGTGCAAACATCGCATTGCTGGAAGGTGATGAATAATGTGCCGATGACGGCGCAGAATTACCTTCGCGCCAGCCTGTGTATCTCATGGGTTTTGATCGGGCCTTTTTGTTTTCATTGGTGGGCATTTGCCGTGGATGGCGCCGTGATTATGCCGTTTGTGATCATGGAGCAGATCAGTCGGTGGCGTTAGAGTATAAGAAAGTAGCCGCTTTTGAAAAAAGCGGCGCAAAAACTTTCTTGAAACTGGGCCCGCGGCGGTGAAACCAGCACGGTCCAGATTAACAAAGTTTTTTTGCTTCTTTTTGTTCACAAAAAGAAGCCTTCTCTTCCTTTTTCTAAGGAAATCCTTGATGAAAATCTTGATCGCTCGGTTTTCCGAGCCGAGCACTTATGCCGGGATCGCTGCGATTCTGGCCGGTCTTGGCTACGCCATTCCGCCCGGTATCGGCCACGATCTGATGCTGGCCGGGCTCGTCATTTCCGGCCTCGGGGCGGTCATCCTCAAGGAAGGCTGGCGCCGCGCGCTGACCTCCGGCGATGCCGCCGCCGCGGTCGAAATCGCCGCAACTGAAACCAGGAAAGGCTGAATCATGAACTTTTCCCGCCGCTGCCTGCTGGCGACTGCTCCACTCTGCGCCTTGTCGATGCTCGGCGCCTGCACGGCCACGACCGCGAATGGCGTAACGACGGTGACGACCAATCTCAATACGCTTCAAAATTACGCCGTCGCGGTAAAAAATGGCGTGGCGACGCTGCTGAGTGTGCCATTGATCAGCGCGGTGATCGGCGCGGCCAACACGCTGATGATCAATGCAGCGGTGGCCGATATGGCGGCACAGGTCGCGGCGCTGAATGAAGCCAATCACGGCGTTGCGACCCTTACCTTCACCGCGACCAGCATCCCTGCCGCGGTCACCGCGTTTGAGACCGATGCCAAGGCGCTGATGGCGGATGTGGTGGGAGTCGCGAGCGGCCTTACCGGTTCGTTGGCCGCGAACATCGTCACCACCGTGGACGCGTTGCAGACAGTTCTGGCTCTGGGTACGGCGATTGCGTCCACCAACGTTGGCACGGTCAGGCCGAGAATGAGCGCGAGCCAGGCGCTCCGGTTGTTGGGCGCCTGACATGCTCCTTCCTCACCAGCTGGCGGCGATGAAATTGGGGTGCCGGTGGCAAGGCGCGCCGGAGACTGTCTCCCGGCGCGCCGGGGCGGTCCTGCCGCCGGCGGCTTACAGCCGGATTTTGGGCACGCCGCGTGTCCAAGGGCAGAATGACGTGATCGGCGATTGCGTGGAAACCACAGCCTGTAATGCCGTGCAGACGGCCATGGCCAGGGCCGGGGTTTCCAGGCCGCAAATCTCCAATGATCTCGCTGTGGCGGTCTACAGCCAGGTCACCGGTTACACGGCGCTCAACCCCGCCAGTGACCGGGGGACCGATCCGGACGAGCTATTCGCATGGTGGCGCAAAAACCCGATTGCATCCTATGGGCTGAAGCAGGTGACGCCAATCGATCCGCAATCCGAAGCGGATATTCGCCATGTCATCAGCCGGGCAGGCGGCATTTTTCTGGTCCTGGCGCTGGGGCTTGCGCAGCAGAATCAGCTCGTATGGGCGGCCGCTGGCACGCCTGGTTCGTGGGGTTATCACGCCGTTTGGGCTGACGATTATGACGGCGCGTTGACCACATGCACATCCTGGGGCGAGGCGAAGCCCATAGACCGCAGTTTCTTCGCCGCCGGCTTCGTCGTCGCCGCCTACGCGCTGGACCTCACAAAACAAACGGAAACCAGCTCATGAATTTCAATGCCTGTATGGGCTTCACCCTTGGCTGTGAGGGCGGATTCAGCATGAATCCGGAAGATCGCGGCAACTGGACCGGCGGCGAGATCGGCGTCGGCATTCTCAAAGGAACGAATTTCGGTCTCTCGGCGGCTTCCTATCCGCATCTCAATCTTCGCGACCTCACGGCGGAGGCGGCGGATGCGATTTACCAGCGTGATTACTGGCAGCCGGTGAGCGGGGATGAGCTGCCCGCTGGCCTTGATCTCATGGTGTTCGATCATGCGGTGAATGCCGGGGTTGGGGCGAGCGTGCGGCTATTGCAGGCGGCGCTCGAGGTTGAGGTGGATGGCCAAATCGGGCCGCGCACGCTCCTGGCCGCGCGCCACGCCGACGCACGGGGGGTTATCCTGCGGCTGAGTCAGGCGCAGACGGTGTTTTACGAGGCTGGCGCGGAGCGCGTTTTTCGTCATGGCCTGCTTCGGCGTGTGGCGCTGCGCACGGACGCCGCTCTGGCGATGCGCGACGACGGTAGAGCCTGACATCGGCCGGAAAGTCAGTGGTGATATGTGAAATGTGCATGAAAGGCTGTCGCGGGCACAAAAATGCAAATTCTGTTCACTTGATGGCCAAGGCGCCGCTCATAATTTTTCGGCCAAACGATCATTTTCAATGAAAGCTCATTTTGTGTCGTGAAAGGAGCTTGTGATGCAACTTCCGATACAAATTCCCATTTTACAAGACATTCTTCATAAAACAGGCTCTTGCATTATATTACACAGGCTTTAACAGGGCAGGAACTGTCTGAAAATTGGGATTGGAAAGCAATGTCTGCCACGGCCACGGAAAATCTGAGTAGAGCGCGAAACGTCGTCATCGCCGCTTTCCTGAGCTGGACTCTCGACGCGTTCGACTTCTTCATTCTTATCTTCACCTTCAACGACGTCGCCAAGACCTTCGGCGTTTCGATCACGTCGATTACGTTCGCGATCACGCTGACGCTGGCGACACGCGCGGTCGGCGCGTTCATTTTTGGCCGGCTGGCGGACAAATACGGCCGCAAGCCGATTTTGATACTGGTCGTGTTGCTGTATTCGTTCTTCGAGGCCGCCAGCGGCTTTGCCTGGAGCTTCGCGTCGTTCCTGGCCATCCGCACGCTCTTCGGCGTTGCCATGGGCGGTGAATGGGGCGTGGGCAGCTCGCTCGCGATGGAGACGATTCCGGATCGCTGGCGCGGCTGGGTGTCTGGCCTGCTGCAGGCGGGCTATCCATGCGGCTACTTCCTGGCCACGTTGCTGTTCGGCTTCGCTTATCATTATCTCGGTTGGCGCGGCATGTTCTTCGTCGGCGCCGCGCCGGCACTGCTCGTGTTTTTCATCGCTTTCGCGATCGAGGAGAGCCCGGCCTTCCAGCAGCTCAAGGCGGGCCCGCGCGTCTCCACCTGGCAGATTCTGCGCAAGAACGGCAAACTGGTGCTCTACGGCGTGCTGATGATGGCTGCGTTCAACTTCTTCTCGCACGGATCGCAGGACATTTATCCGCGCCTGTTCCTTGGCCAGCAGCTGCACTTCACTCATGCGCAGATCACCAACATCTCGCTGATCTATAATGTCGGCGCGATGCTGGGTGGCATTTTGTTTGGCCTCCTTAGCCAGAGGATCGGTCGGCGCTATGCGATCATCGGCGCCTGCGTGCTGGCCTTGATCGTTTTGGTTCCCTGGTCTCATCCCGGCACGCCGCTCGAGGTCGGGATTGCCGCGTTCTTCATGCAGGTGGCGGTGCAGGGCGCCTGGGGCGTGGTGCCGGTGCATTTGAACGAGCTGTCGCCTTCGGAAATCCGGGGCACGTTCCCAGGCTTCATCTACCAGCTGGGCAATTTCGTCGCCTCCTTCAACGCGCCGATCCAGGCCGGTATCGCCATGAATCACAGCGGCAATTATGGCTACGCCCTGATGCTGGTGGTCGGGATCGTCGCGGCGGTGTTGATTGTCCTGATGGTTTTCGGCCCCGAGGCGCGTAATATCTCCATGGCGCATCGGACCGTGCTAGAGCCCGGTGGCGCGGACTGATCCGTCACCACGGTTTTTGAGCAGGAACGGCGTGCCTCACGGCACGCCGTTTTTTTTGTGCCCGCCGACATTGCGGTAAGTGCGAAGCCTGACAATTTTGACAGAATTTGCATGTGGCGCTGGACATCGGCGCGTCACTTCATATCTCGTTTTCCATTGACCATAGCCTTAAGCGAACATTACAGTCGTCATGGGAAGGTTCGATGTCACATGCCGAAGGCACCGCGGAGCGAATCGAAACAAAGAGCCCTGAACAGGCAGCCGCAAGGGACGAACTGATCGATGGCCTGTGCCGGCCGCGGGCCTGCATCGCGCCGAAATATTTCTATGACGCGCTCGGTTCACAGCTGTTCGAGGCGATCTGCCAGCTCGACGAATATTACCTCACCCGCACCGAGGCGGCGATTTTCGCGCAACATGCCGCGGCCATTGCCGAGGCCACGGGCGTGGGGGCGACGCTGATCGATCTGGGCGCAGGCAATTGCGCGAAGGCGGCTTCATTGTTTCACGTCTTGCAGCCTTGTTCCTATGTCCCCGTCGACATTTCCGTGGCGTTTTTGCGTGGTGCGGTGGAGCGGCTGAAAACATCCTATCCGCATATTCCGATGCACCCTGTAGGGCTCGATTTTTCTGATTTTTGGGTCCTGCCCGCGAGCGTGCAGGACGGTCATGCCAAGAAATTGTTTTTTTACCCTGGCTCGTCGCTGGGCAATTTTGCGCCTTTGGAGGCGGCAAAATTCCTCACGCGCATCCGCGCCGCTGGCGGCGGACAGGGCACGCTTCTGTTAGGCATCGACCTGGTGAAGCCGGCCGAAGAGTTGGAGGCCGCGTACGACGATGCGCTTGGCGTGACCGCCGCCTTCAATCTGAACGCGCTGCGGCACGTCAACCGGCTCCTGGGCAGCGATTTTCAGCTCCGCGACTGGCAGCACAAAGCGGCGTTCAACGCGGCGCAGAGCCGGGTTGAAATGTATCTGCGCGCCCGCAGGGACCTCACCGTCACTTGGCCGGGCGGGGCGCGCATGTTTGCCCGCGGGGCGGAAATCCATACCGAATACAGTTACAAATATTCCCAGAGCGCCATTCTCGACCTGCTGCGGCGAAGCGGCTTTGGCGATGTGCGCTGCTGGTCCGACGCAAACAACCGTTATCTGGTGTGTCATGCTCGAGCAACGTGAACTTTCGCATCCGCTTGCCACGCGCTTTCTGCAGGTGCGGCACCAAACCATGGCGCTGGCGGCGCCGCTTTCGGATGAGGATTGCCAGGCCCAGTCAATGCCCGATGCAAGCCCGGTGAAATGGCATCTCGCGCATACGACGTGGTTTTTCGAGACGTTTCTTCTCGAACCATTCGAAGCGGCTTTTGCGCCTTTTCATCCTGCGTTCCGGGTGTTGTACAATTCCTATTATAACGGCGTCGGCGCGCAGCATTCGCGGCCGCAGCGGGGCCTTGTCACGCGGCCGTCGCGCGCCGAAGTGGTCGCGTACCGGCAGAATGTGGATGCGCGCATGCTGGCGTTGATGGAGCGCAGGCGGTCGCCGGAGTTGGCTTCGTTGGTCGAACTCGGTCTGCAGCATGAGCAGCAGCATCAGGAACTGATCGTCACCGATGTCATGCATCTGCTCAGCATGAACCCGCTCTTTCCTGCCTATCAGCCGGACGCCGCCGTGCCGGCGCTGGACAGCCCGCTCGCTTGGCATGATTTTACCGGCGGTGTCGTGCCGGTGGGTCATGAGGGAGAATCATTCTACTTTGACAGTGAACGGCCGCGGCATCGGCAGTTTTTGGAGCCCTACCAGCTTGCTTCCCGGCTGGTGACGAACGCGGAATATCTCGCTTTCATTGCCGATGGCGGTTATGACGAGCCGTCATTCTGGCTGTCAGAAGGCTGGGATTTCGTGCGCGCCCATCACCTGTCGCAGCCGCTCTATTGGCATCGCCAGGATGGTCATTGGCGGGTCTTCGGGCTGAACGGGTTGGCCGACCTGCAGCCGGATGTGCCAGTGCTGAATCTTTCTTACTTCGAGGCAAGCGCCTATGCGCACTGGGCCGGGGCCAGGTTGCCGACCGAGGGGGAATGGGAACACGCCGCGCTCAGCGATCCTTCGCTGCAGCAAATGTTCGGCCTGGCCTGGCAATGGACCAGCAGCGCCTATGCGCCTTATCCCGGTTTTTGCGCCGTCCCGGGGGCGATCGGCGAATATAACGGCAAGTTCATGGTGAACCAGTACGTGCTGCGCGGCGCCTCGCTCGCCACGCCGCCCGGTCATTCCCGCCCCACTTACCGCAATTTTTTTCCTGCCAGCGCACGCTGGCAGTTCAGCGGGATCAGGCTGGCGCGATAGGTGATAGGAAGAGGCCGCTTTTTGAAAAAAGCGGCGCAAAAACTTCTTTTAAATTGGGCCTGTGGCTGCGAAACCGGCTTAGCCTGTTCACAAAAAGCAATCTTCCTTTTAGCCTTGGCTGATGAGTGCTTGCATGCGGTTGCGTGGATGCCTGAACCGGGGCCGCTTTTCGGAGCGTCTATGGGTTCGCCTGTTCGTCGGGCGGGCCGGCGTGCGGGCCGGCTGGCGCGCCGCCTTGTTCATGCTGGTGCTAGCGTTGCAGCTTGTGCTGATCGCCATCGTCCTGCACGCGCTGTTTCATGCCATGGCGCCGCATGGGCTTAAGGGCGGTCTCACGCCGCTCATGGTGGGGCTGAACGAGCTTGGCCTGTTGCTGCCGGCCCTCGGCGCCACCGCGCTGGTGGCGTTTCTGGAGGATAGGAGGTGGACCGCCTACGGTCTGGCGGACGCGCAAAAATGGCCCCGCCTCGGCGCCGGGTTTGCCGCGGGGTTGGTGGCGCTCGGCGCGCTGATGGTGGCGTTGCGCGCCGGCGGGTTCGCAACCGGGCAGGCAAGCGGGCTCAGCCTCGCCGGAGATTTAAGATACGCGCTCGAATGGTTGGGCGTCAGCTTGCTGACCGGGCTAACGGAGGAGTTCGTGTTGCGCGGCTATCTCCTCGCGGCTGTACAACGGGGGATCGGCTTCTGGGGGGCGGCTGGCCTGACCAGCCTCCTGTTCGGCGCGCTGCACGGTATCAATCCCGGTGAAACGCCGCTGGGCTTGATCGACACGGTCGGGGCAGGGCTGCTCTTCTGCCTGTTCATCCGTTGCACCGGGTCGATCTGGTTCGCGATCGGCTTTCATGGCGCTTGGGATTATGCGGAAAATTTCCTGTTCGGCACCGCCGATAGCGGCATACGCTGCGTCGGCACGCTGCTG
>DATJHR010000018.1:0-4558 GCA_035493735.1 Acidocella sp. | reverse complement strand
GCTCGCCGCCCTGGCCGGGCCGCTGCCGCACATCAAATTCTGCCCGACCGGCGGCGTGACGCTGGAAAACGCGCCCAAATATTTGAAATTGCCGAACGTGGTCTGCGTCGGCGGCTCATGGATGGTGTCCCGCGCCGCCATGACAGCCGGAGACTGGGACGGCATCACCATGGCCGCCTCCGCCGCGGCCGCTTTGCACGTGCACCGCACGGATTGAAGAGAAGGAAGTGGCCGCTTTTTGGAAAAAGCGGCGCAAAAACTTTTGTTAGTTTGGGCCTGAGGAGTTGAAACGGCACGGGCCCAGTTTAAAAAAGTTTTTTGCTTCTTTTTTTCAAAAAAGAAGCCCTTCCTTCCTCATCTCATGCCTCCGGCGTGGGCGAAAATCTGCAGCGGTCGGGCTTGATGTCGAGCAGCGGCGTGCCGTCCAGGCAATCCAGCCCCTGGACGCGCAGGATGTTTCCCCCGATGCCGAGCAGCCGCACTTTTGAGAGGCCAATCGGGTTTGGCCGCACCGGCGAGCGGAGCGCGAAGGTGCCGCACGGCTCGCCGTCCTTGGGGCTTTGCAGCAGCAGGTCACGGCGCGACTGGTGCAGCCAGTACAGCACCTCGACGAACTCGAACGCTTCCAAACCCTGCAGCGCCGGCGCCCAGAGCGGCAAAATCTCGATCCGGCAGACGGGCCCGTCGAGCCGTCCCTGGCGCGGCGTTTCGCTGCGCGACGTCCAAGGCGTGCGGATGCGACCGATGAAAGTCAGGCCCGCATCATTGGCGTCCGGCGGGGTGACGGCGCGCTCACCGGCCCGCAATTCCTGTTGGCTACCCATGAAAGGAGGATAGAGTTCGGCCGGCTCAGCGGCAATAAGCAAGGAAGGGCTTCTTTTTTGAAAAAAAGAAGCAAAAAACTTCTATTAGGCTCGGCCGGTGGCGTTGAAACCAGCACGGCCCAGTTTAACAAAGTTTTTGCGCCGCTTTTTTCAAAAAGCGGCCACTTCCTTCCTCTCTAAAGGGCAAAACACCAATGGCGGCCAAACAGAACGTCACTCTCCGCATGCCGGCGAAACAAAACCGTTCCAGCGGCAGCGATGCCTATGAACTTTTGCTGGCCGGCATTGAAAACGGTGAACTGCCTTCGGGCACCAGGCTGCGTGAAACGGAATTGGCCCAGCGTTTTTCCCTCAGCCGCACGCCGATCCGCGAGGCCCTGAAGCGGCTGGAGCAGCAGGGGCTCGTCACGCATGAGCCGCATGGCCTCGTCGTGACATCGCTGAATTATAACCAGATTGCCGAGCTGTATTTGTTGCGCGAGGTGCTGGAGGGAACCGCGGCGCGGCTCGCCGCGCAGCACGCTTCCGACATCGAGATCGGCCTGCTTCAAGAGATGGTCGAAAAGGACCGTGCTTTGGTCGAGCAGCCCACGCGGCTGGCCAAGACCAACCGCGCCTTTCACCAACAAGTGGGTGATGCCGGGCGCAACAGCTTCCTCTCCCAGGCGCTGGAAAACCTGCGCCTGTCTCTGGCGCTGCTGCCCGGCACCACGCTGGGCGCGCCGGGCCGTGGCGCGGCCTCCGTGCAGGACCATGCGCAAATCGTTGCCCACATCGCCGCGCGCGACCCGGATGGCGCGGAAGCCGCAGCGCGCCAACATATACGCAACGCCTTCAAAACCCGGATCGAACTGCTCCAGCAACGCTTCATGGCCTGATCAGCCTTGCTCCAAAGCTGTTGACAGCCGACCGGCCGCCTCCGAAACTGTATGCAACTGCATACAAGCGGAACGCGGATGGAAAACAGAGCCTGTACCTACGATATCGTCGTGATCGGCGGCGGCAACGCGGCGTTGACTGCCGCCATCACAGCGCGCGAGGCCGGCGCCTCGGTGCTGGTACTGGAGCATGCGCCCAAAACGATGCGCGGCGGCAACTCACGCCACACCCGCAACATCCGCGCCATGCACAGCGCGCCAACCTCGGTGCTGACCGAGAGCTATGGCGAAGATGAATATTGGGATGATCTGCTGCGCGTGACCGGCGGCCAGACCGATGAAGCCTTGGCCCGGCTGACGATCCGCTCCACGGAGCAGGCCCTGCCGTTCATGGCCCGGTGCGGCGTGAAGTTTCAGCCCTCCTTGACCGGCACGCTCAACCTCTCCCGCACCAACGCGTTCTTCCTGGGCGGCGGCAAGGCGCTGCTGAATGCCTATTACGCCACGGCGGAGCGGCTGGGCATCGATGTGCTTTATGATACCGAGGTCACGGAAATCACGATCGAGAATCGCCGCGTGCAACGCCTGAAAGTTGTCAGCAAAGGCTTTCCGCTCGAGGTTTCCTGCAAGGCGGTCATTGCCGCCGCGGGCGGCTTTCAGGCGAACATCGAATGGCTGAAGGAAGGCTGGGGACCGGCGGCGGAAAATTTCCTCATCCGCGGCACGCCCTATGCGCAAGGCCGTGTGCTGCGCAACCTGCTGGGGCAAGGCGTGGCTTCCGTCGGCGACCCCACACAATGCCATGCCGTGGCCATTGACGGCCTTGCCCCGAAATTCGACGGCGGCATCGCCACGCGGCTGGACTGCGTGCCGTTTTCCATCGTCGTCAACCGCGACGGCCAGAGATTCTATGACGAGGGCAAAGATGTCTGGCCGAAACGCTATGCCATCTGGGGCCGGCTTGTCGCGCAGCAGCCGGGGCAAATCGCCTACAGCATCATCGACAGCCGGGCCGAAAAACTTTTCATGCCTTCGGTCTTCCCTGCGATCAAGGCGCAGACCATCGCGGAGCTGGCCGAAAAACTCGGGCTCGATGCTGAAGCTCTGGAGATGACGGTGCGCCGCTTCAACGCCGCCTGCGTACCGGGTGAGTTCAACGGCTCGCGGCTGGATGGCGTGCATACCGAAGGTCTAGATCCGCCAAAGACGAACTGGGCGCGGCCGATCCTCGAGCCGCCTTTCATCGGCTACCCGCTGCGTCCTGGCATCACCTTCACCTATCTCGGCGTCAAGGTGAACGAACGCGCCGAGGTGGTCATGCAGGATGGCAGCATCGTCGAAAACCTTTTCGCTTCAGGTGAAATCATGGCCGGCAGCATCCTCGGCAAAGGCTATCTGGCCGGCTTCGGCATGGCGATCGGGACGGTCTTCGGATGTATCGCCGGTAGGGAGGCTGCACGCCGTGTCCAGCACTGAAATCAACACGATGCGCCAAAGCCAGGCGATGCAGGATGCGCGCCGGGCCATGGAGGTGTGCAATGCCTGCCGCTATTGCGAAGGCTTCTGTGCGGTGTTCCCGGCGATGGAATTGCACCGGGACTTCGCGAATGGCGATCTTTCCTACCTCGCCAATCTCTGCCACGGCTGCAAGGGCTGCTATTATGCGTGCCAATATGCGCCGCCGCATGAATTCGGCATCAATGTCCCCAAAACATTCGCC
Organism: Acidocella sp.; assembly: GCA_035493735.1. GTDB lineage: Bacteria > Pseudomonadota > Alphaproteobacteria > Acetobacterales > Acetobacteraceae > Acidocella. The sequence goes on along the minus strand of DATJHR010000018.1, from coordinate 1,136 downwards.
GAGCTGCGGCAGGAAAGCTATGCGCACTATGCCTGGCCGCGCGCCTTGTCCGGCGCGTTCGAACGCAACGGCCTCGTCACCGCGCTCGCCATGTCGGGTGGTATCGCGGCGGTTCTGCTGCTCACGTTACTGTTGCAGCATTCAGCGGCCATTTTCGGCATTCTACCCGTCACACCCGGCGCGGGTTTTTACCTGATCATCCCCAAGGCGATCATGACCACGATAGCCCTGGTCGCGTTTTTGTTCGCGCTGCTGGCGCTGGCCGTCGGGTTCAGGAATTTCTGGAGGGACGCCGGCCCGGCGCGTGTTGGTGTTAGCGACGTTCATCAAGCCTTCAAGGATGCGGCGAGCCTGCGTTACCTCGGCGGCGGCGGGCATGGCTGCAACGACAAGGACGGCGCATTTTCCAACCAACGCCGAACCCTGCATCATCTCATGGCCTACGGGTTCCTGCTCTGTTTCGCGGCGACCTGTGCTGGCGCCGTGTATGATCTGCTGCTCGGCTGGCCGGCGCCCTACCCTCTGCTGAGCCTGCCCGTGCTTTTGGGCAGCGCCGGCGGCGCGGGCCTCATCCTGGGCTGTGCCGGGCTGCTCTGGCTCAAGATGGCCGCCGATCAGGAGCCTCAGGCCCGGTCTCTTTTGGGGGCGGACGCAGGGCTGCTTCTGCTCCTGCTGCTCATCGCCGTCACCGGCCTGTTGCTTCTGGGTCTGCGTTCGACCAGCGCCCAGGGCGTGGCGCTATGCGTTCATCTTGGGCTCGTGCTCGGCTTCTTTCTGACGATGCCCTACAGCAAATTCGTGCATGGGCTATACCGATTCGGCGCCCTCGTCCGTTACGCGGCGGACCAGCACCAGAAAAAGTAGTTCGTCCCGTCGGGTCGGCGGCAAGACGCTGGCGCGCCGCCAGGGTCTTCCCGACCCTGGACGAGTAGCAGGATCATTGCCCTGGCTTTATACGGCGTCCAGAACGAACTACGATCGTAATACGTTTAATACGAAGGGGAGGACTATGGACCTAAGCCTAACAGGGCCGAGCAAGACGCAAATCCGCAAGGTCGCGGTGGCAAGTCTGATCGGCTCGGTCATCGAGCAATATGACTTCCTGGTGACCGGCATCATTGCCGCGACGATCTGGG
>DATJHR010000017.1:0-3710 GCA_035493735.1 Acidocella sp. | reverse complement strand
ACGCGTCAGTGCGTCGTGCATCATAGCGAGGAGATCGCGGTTCATGAACGGCTCGCCGCCGGTGAAGCCGACCTCCCGCAACTCAGGATGGCACGCGTCCGCTTCGTCAAGAAAGACACCAACCTCGGCACGCGTGAGATAGACGAGGCGATCGTTGCTCGGGCTGCTCTCAATGTAACAGCCGGCGCAGGCGATGTTGCAGAGCGTGCCCGTGTTGAACCAGAGCGTCCTTAAGCCCGTCAGTGCCACCTGCGCACGCCGCTCTCCTGTCGCGGTGAGGTAAGGGTTGCCGAACCGCGGCCTCGGAGACAGTGCCTTGTCCGAGCTACGAGGCTGGCTATGTTGAGCGCGGGGCAGGGCGCCTGTCATCCATTCGTGGCGGGTCATTCTGTAATAGCTAGAGCATGATTACCTGAGATCAATCGTGCTACAGGCCGAGGTGTCGGACAAAGAAAGCGGCCGCTTTTTGAAAAAAGCGGCGCAAAAACTTTTGCTCCTCTGGGCCTGCGGCATCGAAACCAGCACGGCCCAGATTAAAAAAGTTTTTTTGCTTCTTTTTGTTCACAAAAAGAAGCCTTTCCCTTGGCTTGTGCGTGCTCAGCTTTTGCAATTATCCTGATGGCGCCGGCTTGATTTAGATTTTCTTCGGTGGCGGCGCCCATGCGTCGCGATGCCGCCGAAAGGGCAGTGTCAAGGACGGGCGGAGTTGGGTCTCCACGGGATCGCGGTAACTGCGCACCCCGGCGCGGATCGCAGCCTGCGGAACGTCCAGGCGAAAGGTGCCGTGCAGGTGGTCCCAGAGGCTGAGCCCGCTCGACCAGTTCGAATCCGTTTCTTCGCGCCTCGCGGAATGGTGGATGCCGTGCATGTGCGGCGTGGTCAGCACCAAGGCGAGCACCCGTTCCAGCGCGGCGGGCAGGCGCAGATTGGCGTGGTGAAAGACAATCGAGGCAAAGAAAAAGCCCTGCCACAGCCGGAGGGCTCGGCGCGACGTGCCAATCAGAGCCACTTGCGCCGCCCGGTAGGGCAGCGAGACCAGCATCTCGGCGGCGTGGAAGCGCAGCGCTGTGCTCGCGTCAAGGTCGAGGTCGAGGTGATGTACCATGTGAAAGCGCCAGAGTGCGGGCACCTTATGAGTCAGCACGTGCCAGACATAGATCGAATAATCCATCGCCAGCACCGCCAGCGCGTCACGCCCCCAGGCCGGCAAAGGCAGGCGCTGGACGATGCCATGGCGCCGACGCTCTGCCCGCGAGGCGAGGCGCCTGGTGACCGGCGCTTCCACCGCGGCAATCACGGCCATGCTCATCGCGCCCATCAGCAGATTGCGCAGGGTGCGGCGCGGTTCTGCTTGGGTGTTGTGACGGAGCGGCCTCCTTCGTTCGGCGAGCACGATCGCGGCCAGACCAGCCGCCAGGAGCAGCGGCAGCACGGGCCCGGATCGCCGGTCCCCACATTGCGCGCGCGGCGCCGATCTGGAAGAAAGAACCATGGATGGGAAATGATCCCACGGCGTCGCCAAACAAGAACCAGGCGCGCCGGGAAGGAAGGATCGGCATGACCGAGCCGCGATTGGTGCTGTTCACCCGCTTCCCGACACCAGGGCAGGCCAAGACACGGCTCATTCCCGCGCTTGGGGCGGAGGGGGCCGCGGCCCTTCACCGCCGCCTTACGGAACGCACATTGGTGGCGATGCACGCGGCCGGCCTGCCGATCGAGCTGCTTGTCACCGGTGCTCCGCTCATGGACTTCCATGTCTGGCTCGGCGAGACGCTCGTCATCAAGGAGCAGGGCGAGGGTGATCTTGGCGCGCGGCTCGCGCGCGCGGCGGAAGCGGCCCCGGTCATCCTGCTCGGCGCCGATGCGCCGGACCTGTCGCCCGCTCATCTGCGCGCGGCCGCAGAGGCGGTGCGGCGTGGCCAGGTCGTGATCGGGCCGGCCGAGGATGGTGGCTACTGGCTGCTCGGCCTGCCCATGCCCGCCTTGTTCCTGTTCGATACCATGCCCTGGAGCACCGATGTGCTCCTTGCCGCGACATTAGATCGGTTGCTGGCGCACGGCATTGTGCCCATCCTGCTCGACCGTCTTGCCGATCTCGACCGGCCGGAGGACCTCGCACGCTGGCCTGAGCTCACGCCATGAACGATGTCGCGGTCGTCATCCCAATGCTGAACGAGGCGGCGGTCCTGCCGCGGCTGTTGCGCTCACTGGCGGCGCTGGAGCCGCGGCCGGCGGAGATACTCGCCGTTGATGCCGGCAGCACGGACGATTCAGCGGCGATTGCGGCGGCCGGCGGTTTGCGCGTGCTGCAGGCGCCACGGCGCGGCCGGGCCTCGCAGATCAATTACGGGGTCGAAGCCGCCTCGGCGCCGCTGGTCTGTGTGCTGCATGCTGATACGCTTCTGCCGGACGACGCGGTGGCGGTGATCTGCGCCACCCTGGCCGACCGGCGCACCGTTCTGGCTGGCTTCACGCCGCTGCTCAGCGGTGCCGAGACCGTGCGCTGGGGCACCAGCCTGCACAATTGGATCAAGACCTGGTACGCGCCGCTGTTGTTCCGTCCACTAATGTTTTTCCGGGGCGCCCGCCTGCTGTTCGGCGACCACGCCATGTTCTTCCGGCGCGCCGACTTCCTCTCCGTTGGCGGCTGCGATGCCACGTTGATGGTGATGGAGGATGCCGATCTTTGCCTGCGGATGCACCGGCTCGGCCGGACCCGGTTGGTCAACCGCGTGGTGATCACCTCGGATCGGCGGATTGCGAGTTGGGGCGCGCTGCGGGCCAACGGGATCTACCTCAAATGCGGCATCGTGTGGGGTCTTGGCCTGAAGCGGCACCTCGAACGGCATTACCCGGACGTCCGGTGAGCCGCCCGAAGACACATGATGTGATCGTCATCGGCGCCGGCGCGGCGGGACTGACCGCGGCCGGCGGATGCGCCCGCCTCGGTCTGCGCGTCGCCCTGATCGAACGCGACAAGATGGGCGGCGAGTGCCTCAACACAGGTTGCGTCCCCTCAAAAGCCCTGTTGGCGGCGGCGTGGCGGGCGCATGGGATGCGCGGCACCGCGATGGGAATTACGGGGGGCGAACCGGCGATCGATTTCGCGGGCGTGCGCGCCCATGTCGCGGCGGCGATTGCCGCCATCGCGCCCCATGACTCTGAGGCGGGTTTCACGGCCTGGGGGGTCGACGTCATCCGCGGCGAGGCGCAGTTGACCAGTCCGCGCGAGGTCGCGGTGGAGGGCCGCCGGCTTTCGGCACCGCGGATCGTGCTGGCGGTCGGATCGCGGCCCGCGGTCCCCCAGATACCGGGTTTGGCGGAAACGCCCTATTTCACCAATGAGACCCTGTTCGGACTGGAAACGCTGCCCCGTCACCTCGTCGTGCTCGGCGGTGGCCCGACTGGATTGGAGATGGCACAGGCTTTCCGGCGTCTCGGCGCCGCGGTGACCGTCATCGAAGCGGGCATGGTGCTTGGCCAAACGGACCGCGAGGCGGCGGATCTGTTGCTGCGCCGCCTCGCCGCCGAAGGCGTGACTTGCCACGAAAACACGGGCGTTACCCGTGTCTCCTGCGCGCCCGAGGGTGTTTTGCTCGAGCTGACGGCCGGAGAGCCGATCCGCGGGAGCCATCTGCTTGTCGCGGCCGGCCGCCGACCGAACGTGGACGAGCTGCGGCTCGACCTTGCGGGGGTGGTGGCGGACCAGA
>DATJHR010000016.1:0-2641 GCA_035493735.1 Acidocella sp. | reverse complement strand
GAGGCGAGCCATCCGGTCACCAGCCATGTGCCGCAATTTGGTTGGTCGGAGCAGGACCCGGCGGAATGGTTCGCCGCACTCTGTGCTGCCGTGCCGCAGGCGCTGGCGGCGGCGGGGCTGACGGGGCGGGACATTACCGGCATCGGCATTTCGGCGGGCGCGCATATCCCAGTGCTGACCGACGAAGCCGGCACCGTGCTGCGTCCGGCGATGATGTGGAACGACCAGCGCAGCGCCGAGCAGGCGGCGGCCCTGCACAAACGCGCGGGCGCCAAGATCATCGACAGTTCGCTGAACAAGGTGAATCCGACCTGGACGCTGGCGATGCTCGCCTGGCTGCGCGAGCATGAGCCCTCGCTATTTTCCCGCGCGCGGCGTTTGTATCTGGCCAAGGATTATCTGCGCTACTGCCTCACCGGGACCTGGGAGACCGATTATTCCGACGCGGTCGGCGCGCTTCTGGCCGATGACAGCACCAAAGGCTGGTCTTCGGAACTAAGCGCACTCGCGGGTTGGGAGCCCGCGCGCCTGCCTCGTATCGTGAATCCAACCGACGTGGTGGGCGGCGTCACGGCGGCGGCCGCGGCGCGCACCGGGCTGGCCGAGGGCACGGCCGTGGTTTGCGGCTCCAACGACACGACAGTGGAGTTTTTCGGCGTCGGCGCGATTGAGCCCGGCATGGGCGCGGTGAAGCTTGCCACCGCTGGGGTGCTGTTTCTGGCCACGGATGGGCCGCGCGTACACCCGCCGGTCTCCTGCTATCCACATGTCGTCGAGGGGATGTTCTACACCGCCACGGGCACCAATTCCTGCGCCTCGGCGCATCGCTGGCTGCGCGACCTGATGTTCGCCCAGGGCGGGTTCGAGGCGATGGATGCGCTCGCGGCAGGGGTGAAGCCTGGGGCGGACGGGCTGCTGTTCCACCCGTATCTTCAGGGCGAGCGCGCGCCTTACTGGGACCCGAAGCTGCGCGCCGATTTTCTGGGGCTGACGATCTCCCACTCCCAGGCCCATTTCGCCCGGGCGCTTTACGAGGGCATCGCTTTTTCCATCCGCGACCTGCTCGAGGCGGCGCGCGGATTGGGGCTGGCATTCGGCGCCATCAGGCTGATCGGCGGCGGCGCCCGCAGTGCGGTCTGGCGGCAGATCATCGCCGATGTCACCGGCCTGACCATCGAGCGCACCGAGGCCGCGGATGCCTCTTTCGGCGCGGCGCTGCTGGCGGGCATCGGCACCGGCGTGTTCGCCTCTCCACGTGAAGCGGTGGCGGCATGCGTGCGGCTGGCGGACACCACCCTGCCGGACCCTGCGCAACAGGCTTTCTACGACAGCCTGTTCGGCATTTATAAGGATGCCCAGGCGGCGCTGGCGCCGCTGAACCATCGGCTGCATGCGCTGTTGCATGGGAAGTAAGTAAGTAAGTAAGTAAGGAAGAGGCCGCTTTTTGAAAAAAGCGGCGCAAAAACTTCTCTGAACTGGGCCGGTGGCCGTGAAACCAGCACGGCCCAGAAGAGCAAAGTTTTTTTGCTACTTTTTGTTCACAAAAAGTAGCCTTCCTTTCTTCTCTTCTCAGTGCCGTGCAGCCGTGGCGCCGCCGCGATGTTCATCGTCGGGATTGATCGGGCTGCCGGGCAGTTTGCCGGTCGCGTCGGGATTGGCGACGTATTTGAACGGCGCTTCGTTCCAGGCGCCGCGCGCATCCGCGCCGTGGCTGAGATTGTAGACGATCTCCACCGTATCGTCCGGCTGGATTGTGCCGAAGAACGCGTCGTCGAGCTTGCCCAGCGAGTCCAGGGCTTTCATGAACATGTTGGCGTGGGTGATTTCGCGGGTCAGCAGATGCGTGAGCGCGGTGATCGTGCCGGGATCCGTGGTACGGTGGATCAGCGCCTCATAGGTCTGGCGGGCGCCGGCTTCGGCGGCGATGTCGGCGCGCAAGTCGCGCACCACGTTGCCGCCTTCATTGATGTAGCTCGCGGTCCAGGACGAGCCGTGGCTGTCCACGAAATGCGGGCCGATCCCCTTCATGGCGAAAAGCGGTGCCTGATAGACTTTGGTCTGGTCCATTTTCGAGGTGTGCTGCGTGATCAGCTGGCCGACCATTTCCAGATGGTTGAATTCCTCGAGGGCGATGTCCTGCAGCATGTCGCGTATGCCGGCATCCTCGACATGAAAGGCCTGGACCCAATATTGCAGTGCCGCGGTGAGTTCGCCGGTGGCGCCGCCGAATTGTTCGAGCAGGAATTGCCCGAATTGCGGATCCGGCGTGCCCACGTTAACCGGCCGGAAGAGCTCCTTGCGATGATAGAACATATTGGCTTCCTCTCTTTTGGTTGCGACCCTAGCCGGCATGCGAGAGGCGGGCCCGGCGCAACGGCCGGGAGGAGGCCGTCATGGCTTCGCGGTGATGACGGCGTGAAGGGTGCCGTGACGGCTAGCGGTCGTCGATCACATAGGAAGCGGTGATGCCGCCATCAATTGTGTATGAGGAACCTGTAATGTAACTCGCCTCGTCGGAGGCCAGAAACGCCACGAGGTTGGCGATTTCCTCAGGTTGGCCCAGCCGCCCCATCGGCATGTAGCGGCGGCGCAGCTTCCAGGCCTCCTCGTCGGAGAGGAAGGCGGTGACCAGCGGGGTGGC
>DATJHR010000015.1:0-2040 GCA_035493735.1 Acidocella sp. | reverse complement strand
TTTGGGCGATCGGCTCGGCAATCTCGCTGGAACCGGCCGGTTCCAGCGAAACGCCTATGGCCTTGCGGGTGACCGCTTCAGGTTGAAGCGGGCACGTCGTCAGGCCGCCTTGACGCTCGGGCGCTCGGCGATCCGGGCGCGCCAGGCCTTCAGGTGCGTAAGGTCCGCCGGCACTTCCACGCCGAGGAAATCAAACACGTTCAGCCCGGCGAACGCGGTGATGTCGGCCATCGAGAAGAAGTCACCCGCCAGATAAGGCTGCTTGGCCAGCACGCCATCGAGGTAGCGCGCCCCCTCGATGGCGCGCTCGCGCTGGCGCTCGCCCCATTCCTTGTTCTGGTAAATCTCGATTTTCGGCCCCAGCCCCGGCGTGGCGTGATGGAGATAAGTAACGATGGCGTCCAGCAGCCCGAACTCGGCGCGGCGCTGCATCATGTGCACAATAGCGCGTTCCCGGGCCGTACGGCCGGTCAAAGCCGGCTTGCCATCGAGATTGTCGAGATACTCGGTGATCGCGGTGCATTCGGAAATGCAGGTGCCATCATCAAGTTCCAGAACTGGAACGGCCGCGGTCGGGTTCTTCGCCAGGAAGGCAGGTTCGCGATGCTCGCCGCCGAGCACGTCAACCTGGATGAACTCAGCCTGGTCCAACATCCCTTTCTCGGCAAGCGCGATGCGCACGCGCGCGGGGTTGGGGAACCCTTTATACTCATAAACCTTCATCAGTCGTCCTATCCTTGAGATCGGCATTCTATCAGAATCCACGCCGGCTGCCCGCGCGCTCGTCTGAGCCCTGCACATAAAGTGCATCCGCAAAGCTTCAAGCGGCCTCCCCCAAAGATCGAGCAACTTGCCCCCATGCTTGCACGAGGCTTGGCCCCGCCGCTAAAGGAGCGCGACCTTTTCTCTGCCTGCGGGAATGGCCCTCATTCACGCGCCCAGCACCATTTGGATCGGATTTTTCATGACGCCCAGCCAGACGCCCATTTTCGTCACGCATAGCGGCAAATTCCATTGCGACGAGGTGTTCGCCTATGCGGTGCTGCGCCTGGCGCTGGGCCGCGACCATGTTTTGCGCCGTACCCGTAACCCGGAACTCATCGCCGGCGGAGATATCGTCTGGGATGTCGGCAGCGTTTACGACGAGAGCACGAACCGCTTCGACCATCATCAGCCGGGCGCACCGACGCGCGCCGACGGCACACCTTTTTCCTCCGCCGGGCTGATCTGGCAGGTTTTCGGCCCCCGCGCCGTGGCCGCGCTGCTGCATGAGCCCGATGCGTCATTGGCCGCCAAGATCGCGGCGGAGCTTGATAACGGTCTCGTCAAGCGGATCGACGAGGTCGATAACGGCGTGTCGGTCGAAGGCCCGGTGAAGCACGACTCTCTCGCCCTCGCCGCCCTGATCGGCGACTTCAACCCAAGCTGGGACAGTGAGCAAGCGAACGGCCCAACCGCCGGCGACGCGGCCTTCCTCGAAGCCACGGATTTCGCCGAGGGCGTCCTGCGCCGCAAGGTGAACAATTTGCGCGCGCGGCTCCTGGCCGAGGCGGAAGTGCTCGCCGCGCATCAGGCCGGCGCTGACCCGCGGATTCTCGTTCTGGCGCGCGGCATGCCGTGGAAGAATGTGATTTTTTCCCACGAGCTGCCCGTGCTGTTCGCGGTCTCGCCGGCCTCAAACGGCAATTGGATGGTGGATACCATGCCGCCGGAGCCGGGCTCATTTGCCCAGCGCCTGCCGCTGCCGGAAGCCTGGGCCGGGCTGCAGGCCGAAGCGCTGGCCGCCGCCAGCGGCGTGGCAGATGCGGTGTTCGTCCATGTCCGGCGCTTCGTCGGCGCGGCAAAGTCACAAGCCGGCGCGATCGCGCTGGCGCAAAAGGCGATCGAAGCGGGTTAAAGGTAAGGAAGTGGCCGCTTTTTGAAAAAAGCGGCGCAAAAACTTTTGTTTGGCTGGGCCGGTGGCGCTACCCGAGCGCGGCCCAAAAACTTTGCTCCTTTGACCGTGCCGTTTCAGCGCCACCGGCCCAAAGGAGCAAAAAA
>DATJHR010000014.1:0-14621 GCA_035493735.1 Acidocella sp. | reverse complement strand
ATCATCAAGATCAAGAACGAAATCGACGCCTCGCTGACCTTCCGCCGCTCGTGCCGCGAGGGCATTTGCGGCTCCTGCGCGATGAACATCGATGGCACCAACACGCTGGCCTGCCTGAAGCCGATCGAAGAGGTGAAGGGCGCGGTGGCCATCAACCCGCTGCCGCACATGCCTGTGGTGAAGGACCTGGTGCCGGACCTCACCCTGCCTTACGCGCAGCTGCGCTCGGTGGAGCCTTGGCTGCAGAGCGAAACCCCGCCGCCGCCGGATGGCGAGCGCCTGCAAAGCCGTGAGGAGCGTGCGGAGATCGACGGGTTGTGGGAGTGCATCCTATGCTTCTGCTGCTCCACCTCCTGCCCGAGCTATTGGTGGAACGGCGACCGCTATCTCGGCCCCGCGGTGCTGTTGCAGGCCTATCGCTGGATCGCCGACAGCCGCGACGAAGCGACCGGCAAGCGGTTGGATGCGCTGGAAGATCCGTTCAAGCTGTATCGCTGCCATACCATCATGAACTGCACCCAGACCTGCCCGAAAGGCCTGAACCCGGCCAAGGCCATCGGCAAGATCAAGCAGCTCATGCTCGAGCGCGAAGGCTAAGTCGCAACACAGGTAAGAAAGTGGCCGCTTTTTGAAAAAAGCGGCGCAAAAACTTCTTTGAAATTGGGCCGGTGGCTGTGAAACCAGCACGGCCCAAATTAACAAAGTTTTTTTGCTACTTTTTGTTCACAAAAAGTAGCCTTTCTTCCCTTATCTTCTAGCGGGTTGCCCCGCCCGCCACGGCGCCCACGCCGGCGCCGAGGGCGGTGCCTAGCAGCACCGGGCCGCCGACGAGGGCGGTGATGGCGGCGCCGCCGACGGCGCCGATCGCGCCGCCCGAGAGCATGCGCTGCTGCGTCCGGGTCATGCCCGAACAGCCGACCAGGGAACCTGCGCAGAGGACGACAAGGCAGAGGCGGGGGAGGGTCGACAAGATCTGATCCTTTGGCTGTGAACGATCGCGGATATGTTTTCAGCCGCAAATGGCGAGACTGTGGCGCTTGTCACCACAATCGTGCCGTCATCCCCCCTGACGGAATGTTGCAGATGGAAAACGCCGCCTGACTACCGCAGCGATGCTGTCGGTTAGCTGACAAAATTCCAAACGTTTGTTTAGGTAGGCGCCCCAAGCATCAGGCGTCGATCAGCTCGTCCTCGCCAAGACGGATGATCGAGAGGCAGGCGAAGGTTTGGTTAAGTGCGATATAGGCGATTTCACCGAAGGTGACGGGGCCGCTGAAGGGGCCGGTGCGCCGGCCTTCCAGCCGGGCCTGGGTGTAGTTCAGGACGCAGGTGCAGGCGAAAGCGATGTCCCCGGGCTCGATGGTGGCGATCGCGCGGTCGAAGGCGGCGGGGAAGTCCGTGAGCGGCGTCGCGAAGCGGTAGTTCAGTGTTTTGAACACAGGCAAGAAGAACGCGACGCGTTCCTCATCGACCGCGCGGATCGAGACGTTCATCGCCGCGCCGTTATAATCGGCGATCAGCGGCAGGTGCGGGTCGATGTGATGGGAGGCAATATAGGCCGCGAGGTTTTGCTGCGTTCCGCCGATCAGGCACGAAGTGGCGCTCAGCCCGTCTTCGGGAAAGGTGATCTCGGCGCCTTTGCCCACGGAGAACAGGTTGAGGATGTCGATCTGTGCGACCTGCGCGCGCGGCAGGGAGACATGCATGAGCGCGCCGCGCTCCGCATGGGCCCGTCCGTTGCCGGCGAAGATTTTGGGCCTGGCCGGGTTGGTTCCAGCCGGATCCGTGGCGCTGATCCAGCCGATCAAGGGGCTGTTGAACAGCCCCGGATAGTCCGCGCCGTCGCGCGTGAAGCGGAGCAGAATCTCGCTCAGGCCGGGCAGGATGAGCACGGAAAACCCGTTCCTGGGATAGTGCCGCGCGAGGCTGGGAAGCTCGCGCGCGTCCAGCAGCTGAACCCCGGCGGCTTGCACGTGCTCCGTGAGGTCGGAATAGAAAATCCGGTTCCGCTCGGTGGTGCCACCGTCATGGGTCAGAAAAGTCGTTGTGGTGCCGCCGATCCAGCATCCGGCCGGGAGCTGTGTGAGCAGGCTTTCCGCCCCTGCCAGCAGCAGGATGCGTTCCGCCCGGATCATGGCGGTCAGCTCCGCAACGGTGCCGAACCCACGCTTGGGCATCGGAAGGCCCCCTTACCGAATGACATTCATGATCAATTGTTCAATAATATTAATGACCAATGTCACGCCGCTGGCCCCGGCCATAGTCTCCAAGGGATTGTTTTATTAAATTACTGAAGAATCGTAACAAGTTGCGCCGGCATCTTTGGAAAAAGAAAAAAACGCGGGCGGTCGCCTTGGACGATGATTTTTTTTCTCGCCGGCCCGGTTTAAATTTGTAAGCTGTTCCTGTCCCTTCAGGAGAAAAAAATGAACATCCCGGTCCGTCCGAGCAACGATCCATTGGTCCATCACTGGATGCCCTTCACCGCCAACCGGCAATTCCAGGAAGCCCCGCGCATTCTCGCCCGGGCGGAGGGGGTCTATTACTGGAACACGCAGGGAGACCGGCTGTTGGATGGCTCCTCGGGCTTGTACTGCATCCCGCTCGGCCATGGCCGCCGGGAAATCCGCGAGGCGGTGGCCAAGCAGATGGAAACCCTGGATTACGCGCCGGCCTTCCAATATGGCACGCCCGCTTCGTTCCGCCTGGCCGCCGAGGTGGCGGAGATGGCACCCCCGGGCTTGAACCGCATTTTCTTCACCTGTTCCGGCTCCGAGGCGGTGGAGACCGCGATGAAAATGGCGCTGCAATATCACCGGTTGCGCGGTCAGGGGGCACGGCAGCGCTTCATCGGCCGCGAGCGCGGCTATCACGGCGTGAATTTCGGTGGCCAGTCGATCGGCGGCATGGTCGCCAACCGCAAGGCCTTTGGCGTCGGCCTGCCCGGCGTGGCGCATCTGCGCCACACGAAGATCCCGCAAAACCAGTATGAGATGGGCGAAGGGACTTATGGGGCCGAGCTCGCCGACGATCTGCAGCGTTTCGTCGATCTGCATGGCGCGGACACCATCGCCGCCTGCATCGTCGAGCCGATCGCGGGCTCCACCGGCATTCTGGTTCCGCCCAAGGGTTACCTGCAGCGGCTGCGGGATATTTGCACCCGGCACGGCATCTTGCTGATTTTCGACGAGGTGATCACCGGCTTCGGCCGCACCGGGCAGAATTTTGCGGCGCAGACTTTCGGTGTGACGCCCGACATGATGACCATGGCGAAGGCGTTGACCAATGGCTCCATCCCCATGGCCGCGGTCGCGGTGCGGGAGGACATTCAGCAGACCATCCTGGACGCCGCCCCGGCCAACACGGTGGAGTTGTTTCACGGCTACACCTATTCCGCGCATCCGGTGGCCTGCGCTGCCGGCCTGGCGACGCTCAAGATCTATCGCGAGGAGGATACGTTCGCCCGCGTTCGGGAGCTGGCGCCTTCCTTCCTGGCGCAGGTCGCCGCTTTCCGCGAGCTGCCTTACGTGACCGACACGCGCGGCTTTGGCCTGCTTGGCGCGATCGACCTGGAGCCCGAGGCGCAGCCCGGCGCGCGTGGTTTTCGGATCATGTGCAAGGCGTTCGAGGCCGGGCTGGTGCTGCGCGTGGCCGGTGATACGCTGATCCTGGCGCCGCCCTACGTCGCCACGGCAGAGCAGATCGCGGAAATGGTCGACACGCTGCGCAAGGTCGTCACCGCCGCCATTTAAGTGCCGCTGCGCTGGTCTCTCCTGGCTTGCAAAAGCGGGGACTTGCAACTGCGACCAGCGCACGCACCTTACGAAAATCAGGACAGGAGCGTTAGCATTGTATCAGGACGTTATGTTGCACGTGGGCGGCAAATGGCGCGCCGCCAAGGATGGCCGCACGCTGGATGTGGTCAATCCCGCCACTGAGGAGGTGATCGGTAAGATCGCCCATGCCGGGAAGGCGGATCTCGATGAGGCGCTGGCCGCCGCGCAAAAGGGGTTTGAGGTTTGGCGCAAGATGTCGGCGTTTGACCGCTCGAAGCTGATGCGCAAGGCGGCGGCGCTGGTGCGCGAGCGGGCCGAAACCATCGCCACCATCATGACCACCGAGCAGGGCAAGCCGCTCGCGGAAGCGCGCATCGAGGTCGCCACCGCGTCCGACGTGATCGAGTGGTTCGCCGAAGAGGGGCGCCGCGCCTATGGGCGGCTGATCCCGGCGCGCGGCGAGGGCATTTACCAGATGGTGGTGCGCGAGCCGGTCGGCGTGGTCGCCGGTTTCACCCCGTGGAATTTCCCGGTCAATCAGGCCGTGAAGAAAATTTCCGCGGCACTCGCGGCGGGCTGCGCCTTCATCCTCAAGGGCCCCGAAGTGACGCCGGCGAGCTGCGCCGAACTGGTGCGCGCCTTCGTCGATGCCGGTCTGCCGGAAGGCGTGGTGCAGCTGGTCTATGGCGTGCCGGCGGAAATTTCCGAATATCTGATCCCGCATCCGGTGGTGCGGAAGATCTCCTTCACCGGCTCGACCGCGGTCGGCAAGCACCTTGCCGCCCTGGCCGGCGCTTATATGAAGCGCGCGACGATGGAGCTGGGCGGCCATGCGCCGGCGATTGTCTGCAACGACGCCGACATTGACCAGGCGGCAAAGATCCTCAGCGCCAACAAGTTCCGCAATGCCGGGCAGGTCTGCATCGCACCGACGCGTTTCCTGGTGCAGCGCGAGGTGTACGAGCCGTTCGTAGAACGCTTCGTGCAGGCGGCCCAGGCCATCAAGGTCGGAAACGGGCTGGAAGCCGGCACCACGATGGGGGCGCTCGCCAATTCCCGCCGTGTCGCCGCGATGGAAGCGTTCGTCGCCGATGCGGTGCAAAAGGGCGCCACCGTGCGCACCGGTGGCAAGCGCATTGGCAACAAAGGCTATTTCTTCGAGCCGACCGTGCTGACCGACATCGCGCCGGAAGCACGGGTGCTGCATGAGGAGCCGTTCGGCCCGCTGGCGCTGATGATCCCGTTCGGCACTCTGGACGACGCGCTCGCCGAAGCGAACCGTCTGCCCTATGGCCTCGCCTCCTATGCCTATACTCGCTCCACCGCCACGGCGGCGCGGCTGGGTTCGGGGATCGAGGCCGGCATGGTGTCGATCAATCACCATGGCCTGGCCCTGACCGAAACGCCGTTTGGCGGCGTGAAGGATAGCGGCTACGGCTCCGAGGGCGGCATCGAGGGTCTGGAACCGTACCTGGTGACCAAGTTCATCTCCCAGGCGAATCTCTAAGTAAAGTAAGCAAGTGGCCGCTTTTTGAAAAAAGCGGCGCAAAAACTTTTGCTAATTTGGGCCGTGCTGGCTTCACCGGCACGGACCCAAAGTAACAAAGTTTTTTTGCTACTTTTTGTTCACAAAAAGTAGCCTTCCTTTCTCCTCTTCTCAGGCGCTTTCGGCAGCGCCGTAGATCACCCGCAATTTTTTCTTGTCCAGCTTGCCGACGGAGGTTTTCTCCAGCGCTTCGGCAAAAAAGACATGGTCGGGAATGGCATAGCGCGAGAGTTCGCCCAGTTCCACACGCGCGCGGATCAGGCTCTTCACGTCCTCTTCGGTGAGGGTTGCGTCCGGCTTGCGCACCACGATCGCGGCTGGCCGTTCGCCCCACATATAGTCGTAGACCGCAACGACGGCGCATTCGCTGACCCGCGCATCGCGAAGAATAACATCCTCCAGGGCGAGCGAGGAAATCCACTCGCCGCCGCTCTTGATCACATCCTTGCGCCGGTCGAGCACATGCAGCAGGCCGAAGCGGTCGATGCTGCCGAGATCGCCGGTATGCATCCAGCCGCCGCGCCACAACGCCGCGCTGGCCGGCTCATTCTTCACATAGCCGGCGGTAAGGCAGGGGCCGCGCGCCACCACCTCGCCGACGGTCTTGCCGTCATGGGGGAGGAAATTCATCGCCTCATCGGCGAGGGCCAGTTCGATCAACGCGCCCGGTTGCCCGGCGGCGCAACGGATTTCCACCTCGCGCTCGGGGCTGGAATCTTCCGCCAGCATCTCGGCGGTGATCTGGCTGATGGTCATGATCGGGCAGGACTCCGACATGCCGTAACCGCTATGCACATCGATGCCGCGGGCCAAAGCGGCGCGGCACAGCGCCGCAGGCATGGCCGACCCGCCGACGACCACGCGCCATTTGCGAAGATCGACATGCGCCGCCTCGGGCGCGCCGAGCAGCATATGCAGAATGGTCGGCACGCAATGCGAGGTGGTGACGCCTTCGGCAGCGATAAGGTTCAGCGCCAGAGCCGGCTGGAAGCGGCCAATATAGACCTGCTGCATGCCCATCATTGTCGCCAGATAGGGAAATCCCCAGCCATGAACATGGAATAACGGCGTCAGAGGCATGTACACATCCTCCCGCGAAACGCGGCCGTGGATCCCGCCCATGGCGATGGTCGAGAGCAGGGTCAGCGTGTGCAGCACCAACTGCCGGTGCGAGAAATACACGCCCTTAGGGTCGCCGGTGGTGCCGGTGGTATAAAAGCTGGTGGCGGTGGTGTTTTCGTCGAAATCGGGAAAGTCGTAGGCCGGTGGTGCGGCGGCGAGCAGCATTTCGTAATCGCCGGCATATTTGTCGCCATAGCCGCCATCTTCCGGCGCTTGGTCGTCAGCCAGACAGACGACTTGTCTGATGTTCGGGAGCTGGTCGCGGATGTTCCGGCAGGCGGGGAAAAAATCCTTGTTGAGGAGCAGAATTTCCGCATCGGAATGGTCGAGCGTATAGGCGATCTGCGCCGGGCTGAGGCGGATATTCACCATCATCAGCACGCAGCCAAGCATCGGCACGGCGAAATAGGCTTCGAGGTAGCGGTGGCTGTCCCAATCGGCGACGGCGATGCGCATGCCGGGTTTTGCGCCGAGGGCGGTGAGCGCGCCGGCGAGGCGGTGGACGCGCGCCACGAACTCGGGATAGGTGAAACGCAGCTCGCCACGATAAACGATCTGCTTGCGGCTCGCCTGGGCAATCGGCGTTTGCAGAAGATGCTTGATCAACAGCTGGTAGTTGTTGGCCATGACGTTTCCTTTTTTGTCTTTTTTATCGAAACGATAAGGGCGCGTAAGTAAGTGGCCGCTTTTTGAAAAAAGCGGCGCAAAAACTTTTTTGACACTGAGCCGGTGGCTGTGAAACCAGCACGGCCCAGATCAACAAAGTTTTTTTGCTACTTTTTGTTCACAAAAAGGAGCGCTTTTTCTTCCTCACTTTTCTCTGCTTTTAATCAGTTCCATCGCCCGCTCGAACGCCGCGTCCGCATCCAGCGTCGTGGTGTCGAAATGTATGGCGTCATTGGCGGCGACCAGCGGGGCGGCCTTGCGGTTGGCGTCGGCCTCGTCGCGGGCAACGAGGTCCGCCCGCACGGCTTCGAGGGTGACATCATTGCCGCGGCCGAGCAGTTCGGCATGGCGGCGCGCGGCCCGCGTCTGCAGGCTCGCGGTCACGAAGAATTTTACGTCGGCATCGGGGAAGATCACGGTGCCGATGTCACGCCCGTCCAGCACCGCGCCGTTTTCGGTGCCGAAATGGCGCTGGAATTCCAGCAAAGCGGCGCGCACGCCGGGGATGGAGGCGACCTGGCTGGCCGCCTTGTCGGCCGGGCCGCCGCGCAGATCGGTGCGGGCGAGGTCGGCGGAGGTTAGGCTTTTCGCGGCCTGGGTGGCGGCCTCCGGGTCCGCCGGATCGGCGCCGGCATCGAGCACGCGGCGGCCAACGGCGCGGTAGAGCAGGCCGGTGTCGAGATAAGGAAGGTTCAGGGCGGCGGCGATGCGCCGCGCCAGTGTGCCTTTGCCCGCCGCGGCGGGCCCGTCGATGGCGATGATCATGGCACGGCGATCATGCGGCGGTGATACGCGCGCCGAGCCCACGCATCAGCGTCACGAAACCAGGGAAGGAGGTGTCGATGAAAGTGGCGTCGTCGATCCGCATTTCCGCGTCCGTGACCTGGCCGAACACCAGGGCGCTCATCGCTAAACGGTGGTCCATGTGGGTCTCCACCAGCCCGCCGCCGGGAATACGGGGGGCGCCATGCACGATCAGGTCATCGCCCTCGATCTCAACGCGCACACCGCCGGCGCGCAGCATGGCGGCGGTGGCGGCCAGGCGGTCGCTCTCCTTCACGCGCAGCTCGGCCAGGCCGCGCAGGCGCGAGGTGCCGCGCGCGGTGGCGCAGGCGACGGCGAGGATGATGTATTCGTCGATCATGCTTGGTGCACGCTCGGGCGGCACGTCCACGGCGTTAAGGGCGGTGTGCTCGACCATCACGTCGCCGATGCTCTCACCGCCCTGGGTGCGGGCGTTGCGGATGGTGAGTTCGGCGCCCATTTCGCGCAGCGTGTCGAACAGCCCGGTGCGCAGCGGGTTCAGCCCGACATTGCCAATGGTCAGGCGTGAGCCCGGCACCAGCAGGCCGGCCACCAGCGGGAAGGCGGCGGAGGATGGGTCGCCCGGCACCGCCACGTCGGCGCCGCGCAGTTCCGGCTGGCCGACGAGACGAATGACGCGGCCCTTGCCTTGCTGGCCCACCGTGAGTTCGGCACCGAAATGGCGGAGCATGTTCTCCGAATGGTCGCGCGTCGGCTCCGGCTCCTCCACCTCGGTGATGCCGCGGGCATTCAGCCCGGCGAGCAGCACGGCGGATTTCAGCTGCGCGGAGGCGACCGGCAGCCGATAGCTGATCGGCAGCGCGTCACGCGCCCCCTGGATGGTGAGCGGCAGGCGATCGCCGGCACGGGCGGTGAACACGGCCCCGGACATTTTCAGGGGCTCGATGACGCGCCGCATGGGGCGTTTGCGCAATGAGGCATCACCGGTCATGACCGAATAAATATCATGGGTGGCGAGGATGCCGGCGAGCAGCCGTGCGGCGGTGCCGGAATTGCCCATGTCCAGCACATCGTCCGGCGCGGTGAGGGCACCGATGCCACGCCCGGCGACGATCCAGTCTTTCCCCTCTTGGCGGATCTCCGCGCCGAGGGCGCGCATGGCGGCGGCGGTGCGCAGCACGTCCTCGCCTTGCAGCAGGCCGGTGATGCGGGTCTGGCCGACTGCCAGCGCCCCGAACATGAGCGCACGGTGGCTGATGGATTTGTCCCCGGGGACGGTGATTTCGCCGGAGAGCGGCGCGGCAGGGCGGCTGGCGGCGAGCGGCTTGGCAAGTTGCGATTCCATGAGCGGCGCTTAGCGCGTTTTGCCCGGAAACGGAAACGGCCCTGCCGTAGCGACGCCCAACATGCCGACCGCGAAACATTCGGGACCATGCGCTCCCGGCCTGACCGGCTTGAAAATTCCTCATAGATCCGCCGCTTGCGCCGACCCGCCAAGTTCGGTTTGACATGGCACGCAGGGCGTGGCATCGCGCCGCTCTCATTGAAATGGCGTGAAGAAAAGAGGTTTTTATGGCCAAACCGGAACTTGGCGAAAAACGTACCTGCGTATCCTGTGGGACGCGGTTTTTCGACCTCGGGAAAGACCCGGCGGTCTGCCCGAAATGCGCCACTGAACAGCCGGCTGAACAGCCGCGCCTGAAGCGTGCCGCCCCGCAGCCGGAAGAGGCGAAAAAGATCGTCAAACCGGCCGCGGCGGATGTTGATGACGTGGATGTCGAGGTGGGTGACGACGAGGCGGATGAGGACATCCTGGAGGATGCTGATGACCTCGAGGACGACACCGATGTGATCGACGCCGATATCGACGTGCAGCCGGAAAATGACGACGGCGAGCGTTAAGCTGTCCTGAGTTAGGGGGCGCGCCGTATCCGGCTCCTCTCGGACACGGCGCTTCTATTTCAGGGGCATGAGCCCCTGGGCGCGCACGTCTCTTGCGCCGCTTGTCAAAGAGCGGCCTCTTTCTTAATCCGACTGATCCCGTGCCACGCGCACGCGTTCCACCCGTCTGCCGTCCATCAGCAGCACTTCGAACTTCCAGCCACCGAAGACGATGGCGTCGCCCTGGCGCGGCGGGCGCTGTAGCAGGGCGAGGATCAGCCCGCCCAGAGTGTGATAGCTGCCCTCGCTCGGCAGGTCCGGCAAATGCAGCCGCACCTTGATCTCGTCGATCGGCGTCAAGCCGTCCAGCTCGAACGTATCGTGGGGCTGTTCCGGCATGCCTTCTTTCGGCCCGACATCTTCGGCATCGCCGACGATCGCCTCGAGCACGTCCGAGGCCGTCACCATGCCTTCGAAACTGCCATATTCGTCGAGCACGATCGCCATGCCCAGCGGATCGGCTTTCAGCCGCTCTAAGGCTTCCAGAGCCGAAACGGAATCAGGGATCGCCATCGGCTGGCGCAAGGCCGCGGCCAGAGACAGGTCCTTGCCGTCCAGCACACGGTCGAGAATGTCCTTGGCCTGGACGATGCCGGTGACATTGTCGATGGCGCCGTCGCAGACCACGAAGCGCGAATGCGGCGCGGCGCGCAAGGCGGCGATGACGGTCGGGCGCGGCGCCGTGCGGTCGATCCAGGCAATTTCCGTGCGGGGGGTCATGATCGCACGCACCGGCTTGTCGGCCAGGCGCAGGACGCGCTCGATCATGTCGCGCTCCTCGGTTTCCAGCACGCCGGTCTCGGCCCCTTCGACCAGCATCGCTTTCAGCTCCTCCTCGCTCATGGCCCGGCGGTCTTCCGCGGCCGGGCCGAAAGCGGCGAGGGAGAGGCGCGTGGCCTGGCCGAGCAGCCAGACCGCCGGCGCGGCGATGGTGGCGACAATGGAGAGCGGCCGGGCCACCGCCACGGCCAAGCGTTCCGGATGGCGCAACGCCAGCTGCTTGGGCACCAGCTCGCCAAACACCAGGGTGAAGAAGGTGATCACGACCACGGTGATCACCAGCGACAGCGGGCCGGCATAGGGGGCGAGCGCGGCGACATGGTGGAGCGGCGTGGCCAGATGCGCCGCCAGCGGCTGCCCGCCGACCACGCCGGTCATGATGCCAATCAGGGTGATGCCGAATTGCGAGGCCGGCAGAAAGCTTTGCGGATTGTCCGCTAGCGCCCGCGCCCGGGCGGCTCCCCGCACGCCCTTCCGCTCCATCAGTGTGAGCATCGCCCGCCGTGCTGAGACCAGAGCCAGCTCGGCCAGAGAGAAGGCGCCGTTGATGAGAATCAGAAGGGCAAGGATGAGCAGAAGCAAAACAACGTGCATATGTCCCTCCTAACCCGTTTCGCGGTAAAAAACAGGCTAATCTCCCCTGAAAAATCAGCGCTTTGCCTTGTTTGGGCCATAATGGCGCCCAGCCGTTGCCTTACTGGATCGTTATAAACCGTTACAGGCGGGGCTCGTCCCGTCGGGTTTGGATCTGTGTCATGAGTTCTCAGTCGCCCCTTCTTCGCCATCCTGCGGAAGTGTCCGTGCGCAAGCCGCGCCGGGACGGGGTTGGCGCGTGGCCCGCCGCCATCGGCGCCGAGGGCATGCCGAAAGTGTCGATCCATCTGCCGATTTGCAACGAGCCGCCGCAGCTGGTGCGTGAAACGCTCGATGCGCTCGCCGCGCTGGATTATGAGCGCTTCGAGGTGCTGGTGATCGACCACAACACCGCTGAGCCGCATCTTTGGGAGCCGGTGGCCGAGCATTGCGCGCGCCTTGGCCTCAAATTCCGTTTCTTCACACTCGGCAAGTATAAAGGGTCCAAGGCCGGCGCGCTGAATTTTGCGCTGCGTGAAACCGCGCCGGATGCGGAAATCATCGGCGTGATCGGCAGCGACTGCGTCGTCCGGCCGGACTGGCTGCGCGCGATGGTGCCGGGCTTCGCGGACCCGAAGGTAGGCTTCGCCCAGTCGCCGCAGGATGACCCCGATGCGGATGACCGCCTGCGCAACGCCATCATCCAGCGTGGCACGATGACGCTGATCCGCAAGCGGGCGCTGCTCGACGTGGAAGGCTGGGCAGAATGGTGCATCGCCGAGGATGCGGAGCTCCGGCTGCGTTTGTTTCGCGCGGGATATCAGGCGGTTTATGCCAAAAAGAGTTTCGGCAAGGGCCTGATGCCGCATGATTTCGCTGCCTACCGCCAGCAGAGCGTCCGCCGGGCCTATGGCGCCATGCGCATCCTGCGCGCCCATGCCGGCACCTTGTTCAACCCGTTCAACCGGGACCTTACGCTCGGCCAGCGTTGGCATTTCGTGAGCGGCTGGCTGCCCTGGATGGGCGACGCGTTGGGCCTGGTGTTCCTGCTTATGAGCCTGGCCTGGTCGGCTGGCTTGATCCTCAACCCGGAGCGTCTCGCCTTCCCGGTTGCACTGGTCATGCTGCCCTCGATCGGCCTGCTCGTGTTCAAGATCGTGCAGTTTTTCGTCCTCTATGCGCGTCGCACACCTTGCGGGTTCAGGGGCTGGGCCGGCGCGGCCGTGCTGGGGCTGGCACTCTCGCATAGCATCGGCAAGGCGGTATGGCGGGGGCTGTTCACCAACCGCCTGCCTTTCCCGCAGGGGCAGGCGGTGGCGCAGGAGCCGCTCTGGATGTTGCTTTTGAGCTGGGGCGCGTTGCTTGGGGTGGGAAGCGGGCATCACTGGGCGACGCTGGAGACGAAGCTCTGGTGCGCGGTGCTGTTCGCCCAGTCGCTGCCCTATCTCGCCGCGGTCGGCGTTCCCATTTTTTTTGCCGCGCGGCCGTCCCGCCCGCCCAAGCGGGCGCCGGCAGCGACTGAGGGTTCGGAAAAAAAATTCGCCGCGCAGGGCAGGGTCGCGCATCTTCTCCTTGCGGCGCGGCGGGTAGGCCGGGCATAAGGCCAGCGTTGATCGCGAAAGCGCGACCGGGGGACCCCCGGCCTTGGCGATCAATCTGCTGTTAGGGGCGGGGACGCCTCTCGGGCATTTCCATCCCCGTCCATTCCAAAATCGCGCGTGGATACCGGACAAGATCGCTTCAAGCCTCGCTTTGAAGCGCCGGAGACGTTTGTTTATGACCGACCAACCCACTTTCGAAACGCTGGGCTTTGCCGCGCCCATCCTGCAGGCCCTGAAGAATAGCGGCTTTACCACCCCCACGCCGATTCAGGCGGGCGCCATTCCCGCCAGCCTGTCGGGCCGCGACGTGCTCGGCATCGCCCAGACCGGCACCGGCAAGACCGCCGCCTTTGCGCTGCCGATTTTGCAGCAGATGGCGGCCAACCCGCTGCGCCCGCGCCGCTTCGCCACCCGCGCCTTGATCCTCTCACCGACCCGTGAACTCGCGGTGCAGATCGAGCAGGAATTCAAGAAATTCGGCACGGGTCTCGCGCTCAACACCGTGCTGATCGTCGGCGGCGTCGGGCGCAGTGGCCAGGTCAACCGCATGTCCCGCGGCGCGGACATCGTGGTCGGCACGCCGGGCCGCATCTGCGACCTGATGAGCACTCGCAACCTGCTGATCGACCAGTGCCAGTTCTTCGTGCTGGACGAGGCTGACCGCATGCTCGACCTTGGCTTTATGCCGGACATTCGCAAGGTTGTGGCGGCTCTGCCCAGCCGCCGCCAGTCGGCCCTGTTCTCGGCCACCATGCCCAAGGAAATCACGCATCTCGCCGAGGGCCTGCTGCGCGACCCGGTGCGCGTCACCATCCAGGCGGTGTCTTCCACCCCCACGCGGATCGACCAGTCGGTGCATTTCGTGGACGCCGGGGGCAAGAAGGCGCTGCTCACCAGCCTGTTGCGCGCGCCGGAAATGACCCGCGCCATCGTTTTCACCCGCACCAAGCGCGGCGCCGACCGTGTCGCCTTGCAGCTGAACGCGGAAAAGATCACCGCCGCGGCGATGCACGGTAACCTCGGCCAGAATGCCCGGCAACGCGCGCTGGATGCTTTCAAGTCCGGCGCGGTGCGCGTGCTGGTGGCCACCGACCTTGCCGCCCGCGGCATCGACGTGACCGGTGTCTCGCACGTCATCAATTACGAGTTGCCGAACGAGCCGGAAAGCTATGTGCACCGCATCGGCCGCACCGCGCGCAACGGGGCGAGCGGCGTCGCCGTGGCGTTCTGCGACGCCACCGAACTGCCGTATCTCAATTCGATCGAGAAGCTGACCGGCGTGAAGATGACCGTCGCCAGCGGTACCCGCCCGGCCCACGCCCAGCCGGCGAAAAAGCCGCAGCGCCACCCGGATATGATCGTGCGCAAGCCCAAGCCCAAGCGCCCGCAATATCAGGAAAAGCGCGGCGCTCGCGCGGCTTAGAAAGAAAGGAAGGCTACTTTTTGTGAACAAAAAGTAGCAAAAAAACTTTGTTAATCTGGGCCGTGCTGGTTTCGCTGCCACCGGCCCAGTTGCGAAAAAGTTTTTGCGCCGCTTTTTTCAAAAAGCGGCCACTTTCTTCCCTCTCCGTTAGCCGGTAGCCTACGCCGGCTATGAACATCCTTCATCTTAGTGATTTGCATCTGCGTCCCGAGGGCATGAAAGCCTACGGGGTCGTCGATAGCCACGCCATGGCTGATCGCGCCTGCGACGCCATCGCCAACCTCGCTGTGCGCGCCGATGCCGTGATCATCACAGGTGATCTCGCCGATTGCGGTTTTGCCGAAGAATATCAGCGGCTGAACGGCATTCTCGCACGCCTGGCCCCGTTGCCGGTTTATCTCATCCCCGGCAATCATGACCGGCGGGAG